>NZ_JBFRTD010000050.1:0-41259 GCF_041473955.1 Vibrio sp. 10N.222.54.E6
CTCATTTAAGACAAAAACGAAAGGAGCGATACAGCACCTAGCCATTGATGCGACTGGCCTAAAGGTTTATGGCGAAGGTGAATGGAAAGTCAAAAAACACGGGACAGATGGCAAGCGTAGAGTCTGGCGAAAGCTTCATATTGCCGTCGATACAAGCACTCATGTAATTATTGCAGCCGAGCTAAGTTTATCGACGGTTAGAGATGGGGAAGTACTCTCGAACTTACTGAAACAAACACGCCGAAGTATCCTTGAGGTGTCTGGTGATGGTACTTACGACACGAGAGCATGTCACGCTGCTATTAAGATTAAGCGAGCCGTTGCGCTTATTCCCCCAAGAGAAGGGGGCTGCCTTCTTGGAGCGTGGTCATCCTCGAAATCTCGCAGTGGGTTGCCAGAAGTTATACGGCTCAAATAAGTATTGGAAAGAGCGGTATGGATACCACAAACGTTCACTCTCAGAAACAGCGATGTATCGAGTTAAACAGTTGCTAGGAGGGCAACTGAGCTTAAGAAATTACAATTCACAGGTAGGTGAAACTTACGCGATGATAAAAGCGTTGAACAAGCTTACTGGGTTAGGTATGCCTGAAACTTGTCGTATTGACTAAAAAGTATGCGAAACGGGGTGCATCTATCTCTAAATTTAATTACGCAACAAAGCCTTCCCTACTCTCTTTGATTAGTTTGTTTTCTAGGTGGTACTCAGATCATTGAATAATATTTTTTTTCTTTAGCGAGAGGGAAATAGATGTTGTTATTATTATAAGAACGCCACATGTGCTCATCCAACTAGGGATTTCATACCAAAAAATAACCCCCCAAAGTATATTGAAGACCAAGCCGATATAGCGGGTGACTGCAACTACAGCGGCGTTTTCATGACTGAATGCCTTTGTTAGGAAAATTTGCCCAATGAGCGAAACAAGACCAATGGCAATTAGATAAATCCACGCAATTCCCTGTGGAACCACAAACTCATCCCTCATCAAGTAACCGGATACCAACATCGAAGTGAAAAGAAAATAAAACACAATCTCGTAAATATGGTGCCTCTTACTCAGGTGGCGAATAGTGATAGAGGCAGCCGCCGCAAAAAAAGCACTCGCCACCCCTGAGAGGGCATACAAATTAAATGTATCGAAGCTAAATGGATTTACAATTAAGGTAACTCCAACCAAAGTGAGCGGAAAAAGGAATGCTACTTTTTTAGGGGCTTTTTCTCCCAAAATTAGGTTGGAAAGTAATATAACGAAGAACGGGGACAGGTAAGCCAAAATCACGGCGTCCGCTAGCGGCATGTGGGTAATCGCGTACACAAAAGCGAGCAGATAAAACGCCCCAAACAGGCCACGAAGCAAAAGCATTGGTATGCCCGTGGTAGAAAACCTGATACTCGCTTTCCACATTAAACCTAAAATCAGAACGGTTCCTATTGCGCTTCGGAAGAAGACAATTTCAGAGCTTGGAATCGTCAAACTGGCCGCTTTAATAAGTGCGTTCATGACACTAAAAATGAACGCAGAAAATATAGTTAACGCTACACCGTTGTTCATGATGGGTTTCTTTAAAGGTCGTATGATAGACGCACCCAACCAAGGTATTGGTGCGCTTGAGTGCGGGACTCTTCAATCAAATGGTGAGGGAGTTGAGAGCTACTTAACCAAGATTCGAATATACCTAGCACACGGTTAACGCTCGGTAATGCAATCCCATGCGCTCTGCCTAAGACTTGAAGCCAGTAAAGATTCTGTATATCTTCTTTAGGTATTCGAGGTAAAGACAACTTGCCTTTTTCCACCTTACCTTTGGCATAGGGCACGGCAGAGAAGTTGAAGTAGCACCCATTTTCATCCGGCTTAGAAAAAGGATCGATCAGAATCGCGCTGTATCGTACGTAAACCAAATATTCCTGCGCTATTGGAGTGAGCGACATAAACTGCTCAATTTGACGACGACGAATGGTTTCTGGATGCACAGGGTAGTTGTCATCATTGAGAAATTGTAACAAGTTAAATGGTGTTCCGTTAAAGTGAAGTATCAATCTTGATATATCGCGCCATAGCTCAACCAAAATGTGGATGGTTTCGGTTGTGATCGGTCCCTCAGGGAAAAGTTTGTACATGTACTTAACTTCTCTCGTCTCACTTAAGATATGATTGAGCGAGAAAGGGGTCATAAAAAATGCGGGATGAACGAAAGAGGTAATGTTTCGTCCTTCTACGCTAAACCCATTTTCCAACTCGACAACTTCAACACCGATATCCGCTAAAGTTTGAGTCAGTAGCTCTAGGACAGGGCATTTTTCTTTACTTGAGTAAGCATAAATACGTTTTTTAACCGCTTTGGTAAGGACACGAACGCCAGCTTGTTCCGTTATAAATTTAGTGGCCGCAAAGTAATTGGAAAATATCAGTACGTTGGGGGTTAAATTCAGTTCTGAAAACAAGCCTTTTACAATCCGGTGCCCACCAAATAAGGATGAAATGAGGACTACTATTTTTGTGGAACTCAAACACGATTTAGGTAAAGCCAATAGAACCGCTGAATAAGCATGAGATGGGGTGCCCAGAACCAACGTATCCCATTGTCCGCTTACATCGCGTAAATCTTCAAAAACCGCATCAAATATCACCTGCCCAGCCATTCGCTTCAAAGAGGATTTGGCAGCGAAAATATGCGCAATACGTTCGTTGTGTAAGCTTTCGAACATCGGCTGCCAGCGCTCTGATGAGCGGTTTACTAACCCAAGTTGCTCGCACTGGTTTCTGATGATTTTTGCTGTCTGAAATGCGGCTGGCCCTGTGCCAACGATTAACACTTTTCCTAATGAAAGAGTCATTTTGCGCGCTCCATCAAGACGGTGTCATATATCGCTGCATCGTTATGGATCTGTTGTGTTTCCCACCCATCCATTAGGTTTGGGTTGAAAGGGTAATTGAAGGCGGACTTTAAACCATTACCGAATCGAACTAATACTCGGTGAGAGTGGTTAAGATGAGGTCTAAGCTGTCTGAGTTGTTCCCATTTATGTTCCACTAAAGAGGCTACTACAACATGAGTTGGCCGGAAAGAGGCAAACTCAGTGATTAGATCTTTGCAGCTAAAAGTGGTTGACAAGTTGAGTTGGTTGGCCATTTTCACTGCCTGCTCATCAAGATCTATACCGTGCACGAGAGCGCCTGTGCTCTGAGATATAGTGAAAGCAGAAACCGGATAGGACCCTGAGCCAATAAACAGGACTCGAGAGTTGCTTTCAATTCCTGCTTTTTTTAGTTCAATTTTTGTGTTTTCAGAAAGTTGGTATAAATATTCGCTGATGTCGATTTGATGCTCTCTGGCACACTGAGACTGATGTTTTTCCAATAAACACAGAGCTTTTACAGCAGTTTCACGAAGCTGCTTGATTAAACGATCGTACTCAGGGGTCATATCAAAATCATCGCTAATGGTTTTAAAATTTTCTTGCAAAATCCAAGCGCAAAACTCATCAATTTTTTCTTGCAAAAGGACAAAACATTCACAATTTTCAAGGCTGTAATGAGTCAGGGTTTGAATTTGAGATTCAAACGTGGATAGAGAAACTAATAAGTGATATTGCCTTTTATTCATTGCCATAAGAATGCCTAATCTGTTTTAAGGGCTCGAACTGGGGTGACGTGGGTATGTCCATGAACGCAACAACCTACGTCCACATGAATCTGATAGATTTTCCCCAGCCTTTCAGAATCGAGCACGTCTTCTGGTTTACCGCAATATTGAACTTCACCATCATTCATTAAGAGAAGATGGTCGCAGTATCGAGCAGCGAGAGAGAGGTCGTGTAGGACCGCAATTGTGATGATATTTTTGGCTCGGGTATATTGACGAACAAGGTCTAAAATTTGGACTTGATGCTTGAGATCTAAGGCGCTTGTTGGTTCATCTAAGAGCAATACCTTGGGCTCAGCAACAAGAGATTGCGCCAGTGAAACCAGCTGTTGCTGACCACCGCTTAGTTGAGAAAACTGTCTAAGGGCGAGATTTCTCAAACCTAGATAATCAAGGATGGCGTCTGCTTTTTGTTCTTGTTCACATGTGATGTTCCAGCTCAGTTGATGAACCAAGCCCAGTAAGACAAACTCAATAACCGTTAATTGACAGGGAGATTTGTTGAGTTGACATAGGTACGAGAAGGATTGTAGCGGTAATCTCAGCCCGTCCTCCCCACTTGAATTAATCTTCCCATCAGAAGGAATGATGCCCATGATAGCTTTGAGCAATGTCGTTTTTCCTGCGCCATTGGGCCCTAAAATGGCGGTAAATTTGCCACCCAAAAAGTGGGCATCTACCTTCTTTAAAACGAGTTTTCTTCCAATTGGAACGGCAAGATTTTCTATTGAAAGCGACGTCATTAGATAAACCTCCTGCTTATCAGAAAATAAAGAAGGATCGGCACACCGACTAAGGAGGTGACGATACCAATTGGTATGATAGTGCCTGGGACAATCAACTTAGCAACAAGAGACGAGGTACATAAAAGCAACGCTCCCATTAATGCCGCCAAAGGTAAGTAGAAACGCTGATCTTCGCCTATTAGCATTCTTGCTAGGTGAGGAGCAACCAAACCAATGAAACCAATGGTTCCGACAAACGACACTGCTCCTGCAGTTAATAAGGAACACAGTAAAAACATCTGTAGTCTTAACTTGCTGGTCTTTATTCCCAAGGCGAGTGCACGCTCTTCGCCTAAAGTGAGGGCGGTGAGTGCCCATACCTTAGATAACGCAAAGACCAAACCGAACAGGAAAACGGCTCCTGAAACAAAGAAGGACAACCAACTCGCCTTCAGTAGACTGCCAAATAACCAAAAAACAATTTGCTGCAGCACTTCTGGTGATGCCAAATATTGAATTAATGACTGTAAAGCCTGGAAAAAGAAGAGAACGACAATACCTGCCAAAATCAGGATTTTTGCGTCCATATGTCGGCTGCGACCAATTATATAGATCGCCATACTCGCTAATCCAGATGTCAAGAAAGCGGCAAACGGCACGCCTAACCAATGCAAACCAAATACTGAAAAACCGGTTAAAAAAGCTATGGCTGCACCAAATCCAGCAGCAGCAGAGATACCAAGGGTATACGGACTGGCAAGTGGGTTGGCTAAGAGGGTTTGCATTAGACCGCCAGCGAGGCCGAGTGAGGCGCCAACCATAAGACAGGTGAGAGTGATGGGTAACCGAAGTTGCCAGACAATAAGTGTTGATAAGCTGTCACCAGAGGGACCACCTAGGAGGGCTTCAACAACTTGTTCAATGCCTAGCCACGATGAGCCAGTACCAAGATCGAATAAAGCGGAAAAACTCGTTGCCAGAAAAGCGCCTAGCAAAATCTTAATTCTTTGCTTCTGCATTCTTTGATAAATAGCGCCGCTGGAATGATTCAGGTCAGACGATGCTTTCATGCTTTCATTCATGAGTTACGCCCACCTGAATCATGAAAGTGCCTTTGAGCGCTTGCGGCATGTAGTTCCTAAAAAATTCTTGGTGCAATTTCTTAGGTTCAATATCTTTAAATGCTTCTGGGTAAATAGACTTTGCTAGATACAACAAGAAAACGTGGTCGTAAATAGTACGTGTTCCTGAGTGGTATATACCGTAGACGTCACCATTTTTAACTGCCGTCAGTTGATTCCAGCCAGCACGATTTAGGTAGGGGCGGTATCTAGTTTGCGCTTCTTCCATTGTGCTGTTGAAACCAAGCAGGGCGCTGTCGTTATGTTTAACCCAGTGAGCACCGGATATAAAGATCACTTCTGGATCTTGACTCAAGATATATTCAGGCGTTAGGTGGGCAGAACCTTCAAACATCCCATGGGCAAGGTTATCGGCCCCCGCCATTGTCAAAAGGTTGCCCCACATTGTCGTCGAGTAAGATTTACCGTATTCATTTGGTCCACCTGTACCTGCTTCCACATACACACGGCGTGCCGTGTGGTTTTCCAGATGCCTCGTAACACGTTGTTTAACCATGTTTACTGTGTTTTCGTATTCCGTTGCAATCGATGAAGCGCGTCCTTCTGTCCCCATTACTCTGCCTATAACACGTGTGCTAATGACGTGTTTTTCAAGCGTTTGAGCATTGAAGTCTACAACGACAACTCTGATACCATTCTTTTCAAGTATTTCAACTTTTTCACCAAGGGATTGATATTGCCACGCCGCAAGAAGTGCAACATCAGGTTTAGTTAACAAGAGTTTTTCGAAATCAAAAGTACCTGTATAAAGAGAACCTGAATCAATAATCGTTTCTAACTCAGGAATGATTTTTTTATAGGTGGTCCATTGAGATTGACGGTAATCTTTCCAAGAGTGTCTTGGGAAAATAGCCACTTTTTTGTAAGCATCTGGTCCAGCGATCGCTAGGTAATCCTCAAAATAAAAACCTAGGAAAATTTTTTCTGCCGGCTTTTCTAAAGAGATGTTTCTACCGAGCACGTCTTTGAACTGAAGAGCTGTAGAAGCAGAGGCCATGTCACCCAAAGCCAAAGTTGCCAAAAAAAGTGCTTTTACTTTTAAAAGGTGTCCTTTCATTCCCTCGACCTCAAATAGAACACTAATTGTTATAATGTAACAATGGTTCTAGGGTTGAAAAGATATATATTTATTATTTATATCTATTAAATATAAATAATAAAGCTAGGTGGATTTGTTGTTGCGTAATTCAATGGAACTAAATCAAGAACCTACGATATGAGCAGCTACGTCCACTCTCTCTCGTAGCTCTATGTCTAAACCTCGTTACAAAACAACCAACAGGAAGCAATACAACCAATCGCTCATTAACCGTGGCTCTCTGACTTTTTGGATTGATGAAGAGGCAATAAGCGGTTGGGCGCAAAGCAAACAGAATAAGCGCGGTAGGCCACGTCGATTCAGTGATTTAGCTATCACGACAGCACTCATGAAAAGTCAAAAAACACGAGACGGATGGCAAGCGTAGAGTCTGGCGATGGCGCGTACGACACGAGAGTGTGCCACGCTGCTATTAAGATTAAGCGAGCCGTTGCGCTTATTCCCCCAAGAGAAGGAGCAGCCTTCTGGGAGCGTGGTCACCCTCGAAATCTCGCCGTGGGTTGCCAGAAGTTATACGGCTCAAATAAGTATTTGAAAGAGCGGTATGGATACCACAGACGTTCACTATCAGAAACAGTGATGTATCGAGTAAAACAGTTGTTAGGAGGGCGATTGAGCTTAAGAAATTACAATTCACAGGTGGGTGAAACTTACGCGATGATAAAACCGTTGAACAAGCTTACTGGGTTAGGTATGCCTGAAACTTGTCGTATTGACTAAAAAGCATGAGAAACGGGGAGACTCTGTTTCTAAACTGAATTACGCAACAAAGCCAATAATTATTGCGAAGGTGTAAATAATTTCTTGGCTTAATTAAAATTGATTTACGCTAGAAAGGCATTGTGTCATTAACGCACTATAACTAAATATCTTGATATAACTACTCTAAGTGGCAAAGGGTAGAGCACACATATGAATAATTTAATAAAGCACCGCACGGTTTTCATCACCGTTTGATTTGGATTTACATGGCTCGCACCACGTATAAAGGATTTTGATATTTCTTTGTTGCGTAAATCAGTTGAACTAAGTTATCGGGACCGATTAAGAGAAACGGATGTGCTATTTGGAGAAATAGTACATCACAGCGCTGAAGTGATGACTAAGGTGAGGTCTCAAAAAAGTGAGGTAAGGACGATATCTGTTTTTATTCCTACTGGAAAATACGACAAGTGTTTGCCTTACTTATAGACGTATATACATTAACTTAGAAACTGGCTTGACTGATTTGGGGCTAACTCTAACAAGTTAGAGCTTAATCGAGCGCTTGAGACCATTAATGCTCGTTTTGAAAAAGGGACGCTGACCTTTGGCTCTCAAAAGGGAGTTACAGTGAGCAAGGTGGCAGTATCGATATACCCATTCTAGTGACTTACTGACGGGTAAATGTATTTAAATAATCCTCATTCTTGGCTTCTTATCTCTTAGCTTATTGCTTCTTAGTTTTTTACGTGGGGTGAGAAATAATGAGGTGCTCTTTCCTTAGGCGTGATCCTTCGGGCAAGGCTTTCTCTTGGAGCTTTCATCTATGGCCTAGATTGGCATCACCCTAGTGAGCCACTGCGTGCCGCACCAGAAGGTGCTTCTCTACAAGCTCCTATCGTACAACCCTAAACGCCTGCGCCTCGTCAGTCTTCCTCGTTGCTGTTCGTCGTACCTCCTCACTCATTTCACTGACCTCCATTAAGTTCGAGTAAGGGCTTGTTGCCTTATGTGCCGATTTCCCTTTCGACTTGCATCATTTGATGGGGCTCGCAGGCTGTTTACCGTGCTCGCTCAGAGCCCCAATAACAAGGGTATATGAACGCTTCGCGCCCTTGTTATTGAGAACCATGAGCGCTTGCCGGACAGCCAAGCGGCTCCATAAAAGTGATACTCAAACAAAAAGGAAACTCCTCATGGCACAACGAAACTCAAGCCCAACTCTCTCTAAATCGATGTTCAGCGACCAGCGTTTCGCCGCTGGGCACGAAAGCTCACCAAAAAATGATATCTCCTGCCAGGTCGTTGAACGTGCAGTGCGTTCGACCGTTTCCGCGACTGTTTCAAAGGGACTTATTTGGGTGAATTCAACGGACTTTAATTCGAGCGTTCGAGCGGTTAAAGTGCATGAGATTTTACTTAATGAGTTTGGTTATACCGACTCTTTGATCTTGGAGGAAGGAAATAAAGGAAAAGGGGTGAGTATTGGCGTATGTGATAGAGCTACGACTGTGAAACAGATGCGAGAAGATTACGCCTATGCGAAAAAAGAAGAGAGAAACGTTGAAACGACCGCTAAGCATCAAGCGAGAGCGAAAGATCTTCTGACTATCTTGTATGGCCAATAACACGGACTGAGCGCCGCCCATCACGACTTTAAATATTAAAAGGGATCTATTATGTCTGTACTTGCTAACTACTCTAATCACAGCCTTTTCTCTGTAGAAGAAAAAGATATCTTGCACCATGCCGCGAGCATTTTAAAATCTAAGTTGTTTGTGTCAGAGCAGACGCCACTCAATTCCCCTGAATTGGTGAAGTCATTTTGTCAGGCTTCACTTGCTTCCAATGAAAGCGAAGTGTTTGGGGTGATCTTTCTTGATAGTCAGCATCGAGTTTTACGCACAAAAGAGATGTTTAACGGCACCATTGACACCGCATCCGTTTACCCGCGTGAAGTGGTCAAAGAGTCACTGGCCACAAATGCAAGCGCGGTCATTTTTTATCATAACCATCCCAGCGGTGATGCCACACCCAGTCAAGCCGATCGACGTATTACTCGACGACTGACCGACGCGTTAGCCTTGGTTGATATTCGAGTTCTCGATCATTTCGTGGTGTCTTTTGAAGATGTGGTGTCGTTTGTGGAGCGTGGTTGGATATAGCCATTAGTGAAACATGTCTCTCATTTACGCCTATTCTGGCGTGAATGACTTCCTCATCATAATGCTATAAACTGTAAGCAATTAAATAAGGTTTCTACTATGTCTGAATCAAGCAAAGTCACATTAAGCGTTGAAGAGCTGATCAACCTAACCGCTCATGCTGCCACTCAAGAGCAGTTAAATGATACGCGTAAAGAACTCGATCAGAAGATCGAAGCGGTTCGTCATGAGCTTTCAGATAAAATCGACACAGTTCGTAATGAAGTGAGTTCCCTTAAAAATCTCATTATTGCAACAGCCTTCGCTATGATTGCGACGGTAGCCGGTGCCGCGTTTTGGGTTGGCAGTCATATCAACGTTTAATATTCAAATATGTTTTCTTAAATGCCTCTTATCCTAGAGGCATTTTTTTTGTCCGAACGCTTCAACGCTCGCGCTAAAAGAATTTGAGCCAAAGGCTCGACCGCAAGCGGTCGCCAATACCGCTCTCAGTACCACAGTACGCCTATTTGCTCGATGTTTGATTCTATTGCTTTTTCATGGTGTCACTTTGTGGGTTTGTGGCTGATAGGTGGCTTTTTATGATGAAACCATTACTTTACCTTTCTTTGCTATCGCCGTGTTTCGGTTGGGCTTTTTGCTTTGATGAGGCAGGGAGATTTTATAATGTCGATCCACAGCTTTTAAAATCCATTGCAACGGGGCTTTGTTGCGTAATTCAATGGAACTAAATCAAGAACCTACGATCTGATCAGCTACCACCACTCTCTCTCGTAGCCTTATGCCTAAACCTTGTTACAAAACAACCAACTGGAAGCAATACAACCAATAGCTCATTAACCGTGGTTCTCTGACCTTCTGGATCGATGAAGAAGCAATAAGTGGGTGGGCGCAAAGCAAACAGAATAAGCGCGGGAGGCCACGTCGGTTCAGTGATTTAGCTATTACGACAGCACTCATGGTGAAACGAGTTTTTTCTATGCCACTGAGAGCGCTGCAAGGATTTATCGACTCGATATTTAGGTTAGCCCATGTGCCGTTAAGTTGTCCGCATTACACCTGCATCAGTCGTAGAGCCAAGCAAGTTGAGGTCTCATTTAAGACTAAAGCGAGAGGAGCGATACAACACCTAGCCATTGATGCAACTGGCCTTAAGGTTTATGGCGAAGGTGAATGGAAAGTCAAAAAACACGGGACGGATGGCAAGCGGAGAGTCTGGCGAAAGCTGCATATTGCAGTTGATACAAGCACTCATGAGATCATTGCCGCCGAGCTAAGTTTATCAACGGTTACAGATGGTGAAGTACTCCCGAACCTACTGAAACAAACACGTCGAAGCATCCTTGAGGTGTCTGGTGATGGCGCTTACGACACGAGAGCGTGTCGCGCTGCTATTAAGATGAAGCGAGCCGTTGCGCTTATTCCCCCAAGAGAAGGGGCAGCCTTCTGGGAGCGTGGTCATCCTCGAAATCTCGCCGTGGGTTGCCAGAAATTATACGGCTCAAATAAGTATTGGAAAGAGCGGTATGGATACTACAAACGTTCATTGTCAGAAACAGCGATGTATCGAGTTAAACAGTTGCTAGGAGGACGATTGAGCTTAAGAAATTACAATGCCCAGGTGGGTGAAACTTACGCGATGATAAAAGCGTTGAACAAGCTTACTGGCTTAGGTATGCCTGAAACTTGTCGTATTGATTAAGAAATACGCGAAACGGGGTTGTTCTATCTTTAAATTTAATTACGCAACAAAGCCGTTTATTAGTTAAAACTACTGAAACCCAAAATCGCCGAACGTTAACTGTCTCATTAAGCAATTTGTTAGCGGCTGATTCTGGGATATTAGACCAGCCAACCCATACGTGAGCCTTGGGTTGAAAATATCGTCATTATACATGTTAGTTGGCTTGAGTTTGAATTTTACCGTCGAAGGTTCATCTGGATCCTATGCTTGACTGTTCTATATAAACTAAGAAAGGTAGCTAACTCTTGCTTGGGTATAGTTATTTTAAATAATTTATCTATTAATAATTTAAGGTATTACCTCCTGTCTGAGAATATTTTTACTGACAGGGAGCATGGCTAGCTCCAACAATTAAGGTTAAATCAATGCGATAAGTGGGTATAAAAGGAATTTCGATAATGGCCAAGAAAAATATTTTAATGGTTACCATCTAAAGCATAACCCTCTATTAACGCAAAGATTAGGATAACGCAAAGATTAGGATGGTTAGCTATTGGATTATATTGTTTAGCGACTGCTGTGTCATCCGTTTGGGTTAACTATTCATTCTCGACTTTTAATTCAGAGGCATTAATATTTTTTACTGTATTGGTTGCTCAGCTTTCATTCTTTACATTAGCGAAAGAAAATTCAGTTCTCAACTTTAAAATGAAATGAACTAACGCGAGGTAGCAAACATGATTTCTGAACCATCTCAAAAATATACACCAGCATCTATTGTATCTAATCCGGAACGAGTATGGCCTAGCAAGCGACTTGAATCAGCACCTCGTTGGTGCTCAACCGACCTACGGGATGGAAATCAGGCCCTAGCTAACCCTATGGATCACGATAGAAAACTTATGTATTTCGACCATCTTGTGCAATGTGGTTTCAAAGAAATCGAAGTCGCGTTTCCTTCTGCGTCAGATGCTGAGTTTCAATTCGTCCGTAAGCTAATAGAAAAGGACCACATACCTGATGATGTTTGGGTTCAAGTAATTACTCAGGCACGTCCGGATCTGATTCGAATGACGATGGATTCTTTGAGAGGAGCAAAACAGGCAATTGTTCATGTCTACAATGCCACCGCTCCCGTATTTAGGGATGTGGTTTTTCGAAATTCAAAAGAAAAAACCATTCATCTTGCTTTAGACGCTGTTGAATTGATTAAGCAGTTATGTGAGGAACAACCGGAAACTACATGGTGTTTGGAATACTCTCCGGAAACCTTTTGCTTTACAGAGCTTGAATTTGCCTTAGAGATCTGTGAAGCAGTAAAAGACTTATGGTGCCCTAATGAATCCAGACAATTAATACTAAACCTACCGACTACGGTTGAAGTCAACACTCCGAACGTGTTTGCCGACCAGATCGAACTATTCATTAGAAATTTTAGCGATCTCAATAATGTAACTATCAGTATCCACCCACACAATGACCGCGGTACTGGCGTTGCTACTGCTGAACTTGGTGTTCTTGGTGGCGCTCAGAGAATTGAAGGCTGTTTGTTCGGCAATGGTGAAAGAACAGGGAATGTTGATTTAGTAACACTGGCCATGAACCTATATAGCCAAGGTGTTAACCCAAACATTAAGTTTGAAAATATCAAGAAAACCGTGGAAGTAGCTGAATATTGTAATCGAATTCCGGTACATCCTAGGCACCCATATGCGGGTGAGTTGGTCTTTACGGCATTTTCAGGTTCACATCAGGATGCCATTAAAAAAGGGTTTGCAAAGCGGTTTGAAACGGGGCAAGTCACTTGGGATGTCCCATATCTACCAATTGATCCCATTGATATTGGTTGTGCTTATGAAGAGGTAATTCGGGTAAATAACCAATCAGGTAAAAGTGGTGCAGCTTGGCTCATAGAGCAGAACCACGGATTGAGGCTTCCTAGGTTACTACAAATCGACTTCAGCGAAAAGGTTAAATCATTTACTAACCACTCAGGTTGCGAAATGAACCTGAATGAAATTTGGCGGCTATTCCGAGAGTCATATGGCGTTTTAGATAAACCAGATCTTCAACTGATAGATTATGAAAGCAAGTCTGAATCGGGTGAGCTATGCATCAGTTCAACTTTAAATCACAAGGGGCGCAGAGTTGATGTTGAAGGGCTTGGTTCTGGAATCATGAGTGCTTTGGTTAATGGCATAAAACAAGCCTTCGATATCGATATAAATATCAAAGATTATTCTGAGCATACGCTGGGGCTTAGTACTGAAAGTAGAGCCGTCACTTACGTTGAGATCCAATCCAATTTACAGCTGAGTTACTTTGGCGTCTCAATTAATAGTGACTCATTAAAAGCTCTTCTGCAGGCTACTCTAAATGCGGTTTCTTCATTTTTGGATCAGGACGAATCCTTTAATCGGCTCGACTAAGCAAGGCCTTCTTTTTAATACACACTGAGTTTGGAAATTATGGAAAAAATCTTAAATATCCCTTCAGAGAATTGGACTAGCCCAACTAGTTTTGACCCTGGCATCGAACAGATCATTATCGAAGACACCCTAGATACTGAAAAGAAAACTGGGATAAGAACTCGCTTTGTTCGCTTTAACCCTGATGCTGGGACCAAGGAAGTATTTCTTCATGATTACCATGAAGAGGTATATCTGGTTTCGGGTGACCAAATTCTTCTCGATAAAGACACCTTAGAATTAAAGCATAAATACACAGCAGGTGAATACTTTATAAGACCAGCAGGTACTCATCATGGACCGTTCAAAAGCTACGACGGGTGTGTCCTTCTAGAAATTCACTATTACTAAACAAATAAACTAACAAGGCAGTTGAAAGGGAACATAAAATGGCTTATCAATCACACGCAAATTCATGGGAACAACGAGCGACAATCCGGACAAGACCAAGACGCATTATTGAGGATGATGAACTTTCATTTTACCCAAAGGAAAGACAGCCATTGTGCTTTGATCCGGTAATTGAGAAGTTGGGTTTAGAGGTACAAAATACGATTTTGCTTCAAAGCCTATACAAATATATCAATGATATTGTAATTTTTGAGACTGAAATTGTTAACAAAACGGCACTAGATATTGCTAAAGGTCGTTTTCCTTTTGAGTTTTCATTCGAGGCTAGATATGACGCAATGTCAGTTGTTATTGATGAAGACTACCACGCATTTGTTGCAATGGATTTCCAGAATAAGATGGAACAACAAACTGGTTCAAAGCCCTTTCAGGTATTTAATGAAATTGAGCTTAGTCGAGCAATCCCGAAAGCAATCGCCTCATTAGATGACGCTAACCATAAAGCCGGCGTTGAACTGATTGCTGTGGCCATCTCTGAGAACACTGTAACTTCTGACGTTGCTGCTTTTGCTAGTGACGACAGTGTTAAGCGCTCAATTAAGGGTCTTATGGCAGATCATCTTGCAGACGAAGGTCGCCACTCAAAGTTTTGGACAGAGCTAGTCAAGATTTACTGGGCCGAGATTGATGAATCATCTCGATTGGCTATTGGGTCTGCATTGCCAAAATTTCTTGAAGAATATCTTACAAATGATATCCAGAAAGAATTTGATACAGCGTTGATCAACCAACTATCCCTTCCAGGTGTCGTTAAAGCTAAAGTACTTGAAAACCTTGTTGGTGGGTACCCTATTACTGGACAGCACCCTATGGTTGCAAATATCCGCCGATTCCTAATTGCGTCAGGCATTTTTGAGCACGCACCGACCCGAAATCTTCTTGCCCAATATTCATAGATCATGGAAAGACAATGAAACTTTATTCTATTGCACTTGATAGCAAGTGTCCTTGCTCGCATGAACTAGCCAATCTTATTTACGAGCTTGGTCATAATATTATTTCATCAAAACCCGACGAAACTGTTTCTGAAACTGAAGACTCAATGAAGGTCGATTTCACTCTTAAGCGTTACCATCCTGATGACATCGATTTAGGTTCAAGGTCGTCAGTGTATATTAGCGTGGCTCATGAGAGTGATAATGAACAATACATTGTTTCTACATTAGCACCATTTGACGGGCAGTTGGTGCTAATTACTAAGTCAGTCATAAAGAACGGATTCACACATAATGGGGCAGATATTCACAAAGAAATTTGTACAGTTGTAGAACAGTGTGTTTCTTTGACGCTCACACGCTTGTCACAAGGTTTAACCAAAGATAACACAATTCCTAGTGATGAATTAGTGCACTATTCAGAGGTTGACCTTCATGAATTAAAATTTTGGCACAAGTCTAATGAGACGATCGAGAACGGAAAGTATTATCAAGGTTTATACGAAGCTTATGAAAATACGGTTATGTTGTTCCCCCAAAAGGCAGCGGTCAAATTTGGTGATACCTCGATCTCTTACAAAGAGCTGGAAGGTAAGGTTGAAAGATATGCGTCAAATATTCAAAATCTCCTGTATTCAGGTAGTTGTGCAGAACAACAAGTCATAGCAATCGCATTACCAAAGTCCATCGAATTATATGCAACGATTCTGGCAGTGTTAAAACTAAATGCTTGTTATGTGCCCATCGACCCCGAGTACCCAGAAGACCGAATTAAGAACATATTGAAAGGCTCTAAACCTCAATTATTAATTGGAGCGTTAAATTTTGAGACAGAAACGCGAGCTACTTCAATAGATGCCCTAGAGCAAAATATTGATATCGGAACAACAGCGACGTCGTTTAAATACGAAGAAAACACAAGTCAAAATGCTGTGATGATCTATACGTCAGGTTCAACGGGTGTTCCAAAAGGCGTGCAACTCACTCATCAGAATGTGGCTCATTTCTGTCACTGGTATATCACAGAAACGAATCTATCATATGATTCTCGTTGTCTTCAGTTCACAACAGTTTCCTTCGACGCATCTCTATTAGATATCTTCCCTACATTTACAACTGGGGGGACACTTATTGTACCTTCATCAGAGCAGCGACATGACTTCGAACAACTAAACAATTTAATCTTAGAAGAGTCAGTCACACACTGTTTCATACCACCAGCAATGTTATCGGCAATGCCGCAGTGTTCATGGCCATCTATGGAATACATCATCACCGGTGGCGATGTCTGTGACAGTGCAGCGATCGATCATTGGTCCGGACAGTCAAATTTGGTCAATATATATGGGCCTACTGAATGTACTGTGCTGGCTACCTTTAAACGACTAGATCAAGGCTGCAATAACAAAGTCATTGGACAGCCAATCAATAATACTCAGGTTTACCTGATTAATGAAAAAGGCGATCCTTGCCAGACTCTGGAGCAAGGTGAGCTGTATATAGCAGGGAAAGGAGTTGGGCCTGGGTATGTACGAGATATTATTCAAACTAATGAACGATTTGCCCCGATTGAATCGAACTCAAAAGCAGGCAAAACGTATCGCACGGGTGATATTTGCTTTTGGGACAATAATGGTGAAATTAACTTTATTGGTCGTCGGGACAATCAGCTTAAAATTCGAGGATTTCGAGTTGAGCTTGGTGAGATAGAAAACACGATTCTTCGATTAGACCTTTACACTGGGTGTGTAGTTATAGCCGACGATAAAAAACAGATCAGAGCTTTTGTTAAAGGTCCGAAATCTAATGTTTCTACCGACCAATTACGTGTTGAGTTGGGCGAATGCTTACCAGATTATATGATGCCAGTATTAATCAAAGAGCTCCAAGAATTTCCTTACACGGTCAACGGTAAAGTTGACCGTAAAAAACTTGCAGAATTCAAAGTGCGTTCGGTTGGTACCACCAAAGATGAAGTTTGGACTAAATTACAAACGGAATTGAGAGAAATATGGGCTGAATCACTCGACGTTGACCCTGAGGACTTATCTCTGAATTCATCGTTTTTTGATATGGGAGGTCATTCATTACTTGTATCAAAAATGCTCCTCACGGTAAGGAATACCTACGAAGGAAGCTTTACATTAGCTCGCTTCATGGAAAAACCAACGATCGAAGCACTAAGCAAACTTTTAACGTCGGACCACCTCACGAAAGGGGCGCAGATTTCAGACCGAATATATGCAGATTTGGTACTGGATCAAAAAATCGCCCCCTTTACTGAAGAGAATCTTAACGCATTTAATCCCCGTGCAGTTTTATTAACAGGGGCTACAGGATTTTTAGGTGTTCATATTTTGGAGCAATTGGTTCAAAAGACTGATGCGATTATCTATTGCCACATCCGAGCAAGCTCTCAAGAATATGCACTCAAGAAACTGGCTGAAAATTATAGAAAATTCGGGGTCAATGACTTTAATCAGAACCCTCGAATCAAAGTGGTATGTGGTGATCTAGCTGCCCCGCAGCTAGGTCTAACTGACAGCGACTACCAAATGCTATGCGGAAATGTTGATGTCATTTATCACAACGGTGCGCAAGTGAATCATATCTATGATTACACTTATCTTTACAATGCTAATGTTCGCTCGACCATCGATCTACTACGTATGGCTTGCACTGGTCAGCAGAAGCAAGTGGTCTATGTCTCAACATTAAGTGCTGCAAGTAATCTAAATGAACAAGGACACATTGTGGAAGAGGGGCCAGCAGGGCAGCTACCGGCTTTCGTAAACAATGGATATAACCTCACCAAATGGGTTTCTGAACAATTGGTTTGGCAAGCTTATGAACGAGGCGTCCCAATAACACTTGTTCGACCAGGGAACATTACTGGGCATTCTCAAACTGGCCATTGTTTCCCTGACCAGAATCGAATTTTGTTGCTATTAAAGGGGGCTGCACAAATGGGGGTCGCCCCAAATTGGGATTTACAGTTCGATCTGTGCCCCGTCGACTTTATCGCCCAAGGTCTTGTGGAAGGTTCATTAGATAAAGTTAAACATACACCTGTTCTTCACTTTCATAACCCGAAACCACTAACTTGGAAACAATATGTGGGTCGGCTAAATCATCATGGGATACCAATTAAATTTATATCGGATGATCAGTGGAGAAGCATGCTGCTAACACTAGATGAATCAAATGCTTTATATCAAGTAGTGTCATTTTATCTCGATGAAAATTCAGAGGATATTGGTGACATCTCAAATATAGATTATAAAAAAACCTTAAACCGTTTAAATCAATCTGGATTGGATTATCCGGAAAAAGACAACAAGTTGATTGACGCCAATTTAGGGTATCTCATTTCAAGCGGATTTATTGCAGAAACTGTAAACATCAAATCAGTAACTTCATAAACCCAAGTAACCTGTAATTTTCAGATATTTTTCAGTTTTAATACCTTAAGGATATATAGATGAATTATTCAGAAAAACGCTCAACACTAATTAATGTTCCAAATACAAAGACCATTAGTACCCCCGTTACTATTAAAGCATCGGCTGCTGAGGTTTGGTCAATTGTGGGAGATTTCTCAGGCTTCCATAAATTTGTTGATGGATTAGAACGAATTGAAATGACTGGCGAAGGGGCACGTTCCGTTCGTAAAAAGTTATTTGAAGATGGGCATGTCGTTATAGAGCAGCTCAATCACCGTGATGAACAAAGTATGCTAATGGACTGGAGCTTGATTTACACAAATATGGATATTGGAAATCTATGGTCATCAATGCGTGTTAATCAGATCGATAATGACCACTGTGAAGCTATCTGGGATATTGCCGGTGAACCTTACAATAACGAAACCAACCAAACTGATTTTGAATCGTTTGTCGAAGGCTTTGCCCGAAGCTGTTTGAATAACGTTAAAGAAATCGCTGAATCCACGAAAGCAGCATAACAAAAGCCAAAAATAAAAACCAGATGGGTTCTATACCCGTCTGGTAGGGAGAAAACATGGAAAATACTATATGTCATCGACACTTCTATCCTGCCATTCCTCAAACAAAAACCTTAAGAATGGAAAAGAAGATTGAGGCTCCAGCCGGTGTTGTCTGGAGTGTTGTAGGAAACTTTTCAAGATTTGACCGATTCACTGATGGGCTAAATAAATGCCAGATGATAGGTGAAGGATTAGGTCAGGTTAGGGTTAAGACATTCGATTCGGGTGATTATGTTGTTGACCAAATCTCGTTTAGAGATAACTCCAACATGAAAATGCACTTCAATATAATTTCCACTTCTCTGAACCTCAGAAACCTTTGGGAGCTCATGAGAGTTGAAGAGCTTACTGATTCGTGTTGCAAGGTAGTGTGGGAAATGGCAGGAGAGCCAAAAACAGGGGCTCAACAGGAACTGGAAGTATTTTTATCGGACTTTGCTAATGCTGCGTTAGCTAATGTCGAAAGCATTTGCAGTGAAAGGTTAAATGAGGTCAGTTCATGAGCACTTTATGGTTTTTAGCTGCCATTGGGGTGCCTTGTATTTGGGGTATCTATGTTGCTGATATGACCAGTAACCTTCTAGCTCTGAAAGTTGAGCCGAGTGACATTGCCACAGAGCATTTTTCACTTATGAGTCAAACTCCTTTGGCACAGGAAACCCAAATTAAAGTTCATCTAGATAATGAAGTGCTTTGTGATAAAGCAAATGGCGAAAAATCAATACTGGAGTTGGCCGAAGATGCTGGTGCTTACATCAACTCAGTATGTAGGAATGGTTTATGCGGCGCATGTGTGGTTAGGGTGGAAGGGAATACTCGAGGAGGATGTACCGACGTATTAGAAACGCATAGTATCGAGAAAGGGATAAGGCTCGCTTGTTGCACTTATCCAATTGATGATTGTTCTGTGTTCAGTGATACGTCACTTTCTTGAACCAGACTTGGGAAGGCAACGAATGAGTTTGGTGAAATGCTAGTACGCTTCTTAAACATTGTGCTGAAAGCACTGTGGCTATCGTAACCAACTGCTACTGCTGCATCCGTAACAGAATAGCCACTAGCCAGTAACTCCATACTTTTAAGTATCCTAAAATGTCTGAGCCATTCTCCAAAGCTCAAACCAGTCTCTAAGTGGAATTTACGGGAAATAGTTCGTGCCGACACATTCAGTGAGAGCGCAACATCGGCTAGTTCCCAGGGGCGCTCTAAATGAGCGGTCACACGTTTACAGAAAGATTTAAGTTCTTTCGATGAAGGCATGGGTACATTAAAGTCTGTGAGGTGAATTAAGCGCAACTCATCAAGAATAAGTTCGTTGATACGTTCTTCGCGTGAACCTGTTGTAAGATTATCAGAGAAATCAGAAGCTGCATTAATCAGCTCTCTAAGCAGCGGGTTAACTTGAAATATACCTAACTCATTACCAAGATCAGCACGTGCTAAGGGATCTATGAAAAGAGTTCGTACTTCAACTCGGCCTACCGCGACTAAGCTGTGAGGTACCCCTGCTGGAATCAGCAGGCCCCGAGATGGAGGAATGACCCAACAATTATCTTTGGCATAGACTCGAATTGCCCCTTCCAGTATGTGTAAAACCTGAATAACCTGATGGTCATGAACAGGCTCTTTAATACCGTTTTGGTAGGTGTACTTAATAGCCCGAATTGGTTTTTTGGGTCTGTCAGTTTGGTAAAACATACTTAATTCAATCAGAAAATAAAATTCATCTTAAAAAAGGGTTATTGATACGCAAGATGTTTTATATTCACTTTTGCTATAACTAAATCAAAGTGATGGAATGTTCAAATCTATGAAATGCACGCCCATATTTCCATTTATTACTGCTGTCGAAACGTTAGAATTCGATGGCATTCCTATTGTTTGTCTTAAATGTCATTTTGACCCTATCTATTATTCGGATACCTTAGCAGTAAAACTGTTAGGGAGGGACTTATACAAGAAAATATCAGGCTCAGTACATAATAGAAAGGCAGAATTTTTGGCTGGTAGGGGACTGGCCATTTCAATATTAAAGCAGCTCGAACATACGAATACGATAGTTGGTATTGGTAATCAAAGAGCACCTGTATGGCCTGAAAGTGTAAAAGGGTCCATAAGCCATGCCGACCAAGTAGCAGTTTGCGCTATTTGTAGAGACAGTTTGTATAAACGAATAGGCATTGATATCGAATCGCTGAATGCTGAAGTTTCGGAAAGCTTGAAACAATCAATTATAAGCCCGCCCGAAATAAATCTATTAAATAAATGTGGTTTTGTTAAGTCAACTGCATTCTCTTTAGCTTTCTCGGCCAAAGAGAGCCTATTTAAAGCCATCTTTCCTGAAGTTAATTACTATTTTGATTTTGATTCAGCAACTCTTACCTATATAAATACAAATGAAAAAACACTTAAAATATCTTTAAATGTAGATTTAAATGAAACCTTTAAAAAAGGGAAGGAATTTTATGGGAAATATATTTTTACGGGAGGATATATTCTTACATTGATAGTTGATTGATTACTATTTTAGTGAAATGAGTTTTTACGATAGCGCTAGTTATGTCACCAAAAGTCTAGTTTTTCGAGGATAATGCACAATACGTTCTAGTGTTATCCAGTAGGTTTTTAGCGTTAGTCCGGCGATCTTCTGTTAAATGGCTCTGCGAATAATATTACTGGTTTGATAAAAAAACTTATTATAAAAACTTTAGTAGAGCTTATTTAGCGAAAAGACGGGTACACTTATGCATGATTAAAATGAGGCTACAAAGCGAGAATAAGCTAATGTTTCTACCGGGCTTCTGCTGTTTCTGGCTTCGGTGGCTTAGCTATGGGTCCTTTCAATATTGATTAAATTGGGAACAGCTTAATCAAAGTAAATTAATGCTGGTTTTCATTTATCCCTGATTTCAGATAATAACTGCGACACTCATGGAAAGGCGTAGAAGAGGAAGCCAACTGCGAAAGTGGTACGCTCTTCTCGCCAAAGAAACAAGCAGTACTACCATGAATTTTCTGCTTTGCCGTCTTTGACTGAGAGTTATCTTCGACCAGAGTTTACAATACCTAAATGGCTCTTCTCCGCTTAGATGAGCTTGATTTCTGGGTAAATGGTAGAGTGAGTTTCTAGGATTGAGGTTTGTCTAATCTTCAATTTAAAGTAATCAGTATCCCTGACTCCTCGGGCTAAGGCCTATCGATACATTCCCAGCTTCCACTTGGGCATTCGTCAGCTTATATTTTGCATAATTGCAGCTCCCAACTCTTCTCTCCCAGAGCGCGTCTGCAAAGTTGATGAGAGATAAGATCTGAACCAGATTAAAGAGACAGTCGATTTTGCCATCCATGAAATTGTCCTTCATCTCGTTGATTCAGGTAATCTTTTCTACGTACCTAAGTCTTGTTTTTCCTTGGATAACGCCTTACCGCCCAACGCCATGACAACCAGAATAGTTAATGACTTACAATGACTATAGTAATTTGCCAACCTTTAAGCTTCGTCCTCATGAGAAAGTTGATTTGATACTAATTATGTTTACTTTAGGGACTGCTGCTCCTTTTCTCTTCAGTGAAAATAGTTTTATTTGTCTTTCCATGACGAATTCCATTATTGTTTTGTTACTGATTGCCAGAGTAAGTAGATAGTTACGTATTCCTAATTTATATTTGTTAAGGGTTTATAATGAAAATCATAATTAGATACTGTTCACGAAATGCCTCCAGTATATAATGGATATTTGATTGATTGATTGATTTGATTGATTTGATGCGATGGTGCGTTCTAAAATTTTTTCATTTCTAGCCTGTATTTTTGGGGTGAAAGTGCCCCTGTATAAGAGTAACTTGGCGTTAATGTAAAAACAGTGTGGTCAAATCTACACCCCAACCCCTTCCAATAGGGGCGTTTTTCATCGATAATTTAGCCTCTTAGCGAAAACAAAGACTAATTGGAAAGCGCCCCCAAGATGCCCCTGTATTTTCAATTCTTCACCACACACCACGCTAAATCGAAAACGATTTAAATGGTTGTCTGCTTTAAACATAAAGACAATACAATCAATAACTTATGATATAAATAGAAGAGTGAATATTTTGGGGGGGAAATTTTCAAAATTTCAACTAATTAGCCGCTGAAATCCAATGTAGATTTACATCATAAATGCATCAATTGTACTTAATCCCTTTTCGAGAAAGGTCTGAGAGCTTGTTTAAAGTGGAAGTGATGTACTAGTGATTTATTAGCAATTAACTCGATGTTTTTAATGATAAATAGTGAGCTTTTTTGCAAGCATGTGATTTAATTGTAATGTAGGTAAAGTGTTGTTTAGAGGGAAATCTAAGAAAGGATGGTGGGATTATGGCGAAAGCTTTTTCTGTACAGAGTTACATTCGGGGTGAATTGGAGCAAGATTTTAAGGTGTTCAGAGACAGAGAAAAGTTAGGTGATGCGGAAGCCGTCAGGCAACTTCTCACGCTGGCATTGAGGATCAAACTGAACGATAAGGAAGATGAGCGGCCGTCTAACCGCGAGTTGATGGAAGAGATGTATCGACGGATCAGGATGATCCAAGGGACGGGTAATTTAACCCACACACAAAGTTTTGATGGTGTCGCGTTCCATGAAAATAAAAAAGATGCAGTAGAAATGCGTAATTTGGTTTCCGCTGATGTGGATAAAAAAGTGGATGCTTATCTTGCAGGCGAAAAAAAAGGGTAGCAGCAGCTACCCTCTTATTATCGCTCTAACTCTCTGTCGATTTCTCTGTCTTCCCAATGTCTCTCTTTCTCTGATTGATTAAATTCCATCTCTTGTTGAGGTGAATATTCTTTTGGCTCAAAGTGGTCGAATGATTGGCTGTCGAGTTCTGTTTTCTCATTATAGTTGAAGGTGTCTAATTCCCTCTCCTGATGAGACGTGTGCGGCTCACTTAATTCAAGGTTATGTGCACTGTTATCTCGCTCTAGTTTATCAATGCACGATTTGATGTCCTCTTTAAGGTTATCATTTGACATGAATTGGATGTCTCGGCCATTAAAGTTCTCGACGATTTTTTCAATGTTGTTCGGGTTTAAATCGTGATTGCCATGATTTAATACAATAATGATGTTCTGTCTTAGTTCATCGGTAGAGATGTTTTGAATGTCGTTCTTATGATTGAGGTTAATAATATCAATCTGTCCTTGGGTTTGGTCTCGAATTAGAAACGATTGTTCAATCGATGTGCTGATGATGGTGGTGTTTAAATTCTCCCCTTGATGGAATCTTGTTAATTGTTTGGATTTCGTCCCTAGGGTTCTTGGGTTAATGTCTAGGGAGGTATCTTTATTTCCTTGAGTGTCTAAATAGGTCACTTCAATGGCTTTGGTTTCGCCTTCTTTATTGTGGATGTTGGTTAGCATTGCAGGGTGAAGGGATCTATCTTCGGATGAATAGACCGCCGGGTGGAATTTTACATGGTTGTTTTCAATGTTATTGACACCGAGCTTGTTTAAGTACGTTTGGGCCAGTGTGTTATCCATCGGTAAGCTTTGATTGATATAATCCTTAGCCCGTTCTTCAAACTGCGCAATATGCCTTGGGGTGGTGCTCAGTAATTTGTCGTGTTTACTGTTTTCCTCCAGTTGATATTTTTCCGGTTCGTTGATCATCTTGTGCGCTTCATTCATCGCGGCTTTATAATTCATTTCCTTATGACTCATGATTAGGTTAATCAATGCGCCTTTTTCGCCTGTGGTGTAGTCTTTGAAATACCCGCGATGCTCTCCAGTTAAGGTGACTTTAATGGCCGATTTTCCAATACCAAAGGTTAAATAATCCCGGTCTGATTTGGATTGATTCGGCTGGCCTAATAACTGAATGGCGAGGCTTTCGGTGTATTTTGGTAGCTGCGTATTGATGTGCTCCCTAAATGTGTTGTAGTCAAAGTCACCGCTTTTATTTTGGAACCGGACGTCCTCATGAGGGAGTGCATTACGGTTAAAGTAGGTGGTGTCTTTGGGTGGAATTTGGTTGAGGGTTTCTATCGCACTGGCTTTATGGCTCTCTTTAGAAAGCCAGCTTTTGACCAATTGTTTTGTGTTGTCGGTATAGAGCCGAATGTGCTGACTGGCACGAGTCACATCGATACCGGCGCGTCTTAAGTTGGTCAGTGCGCCTTTGCTTTGTATCGCGCTAATGACGTGTTGATAGGTGGACCCTTGCGCCATGTCTGCGGTTCGACTGTAAGCGTAGTCCCAGTGCCCGTCTTTAAGCGCATTAGGGTTAAGGTTGAGTGTTTGTCCTGTCTTAGATTGAGCGATAACACGGTCTGTAGTCGCTTGCGTGATGCGGTACTCCACGTTGGCTTTGATACTGCGCTCTTTATCGGTAAAACGGGTGATGATTTTATCGCCCGTTGAGAGTGGTTTTTCTGACGTAGAGAACAGGGTGGTGAAGCGGTGGTCACGGTTGCGCGGTAAGAATGGCCTAGTCTTACCTGTCGCTGCGTCTTGAAGTGTCACCACGCCATGCTCTGAGTCAACGTGAGTGATTGTCGCGTACTCACCGGGTCTGGTGCTCAATATCAAGCCTTTTTGATACGGCATCATGGTAGTGAGCTCTTCACCCGTGGCGCCGATTGAGCGTAGCCGGGTTGCGACGACGTTCTCTTTGCCTAACTCACTCTGTTTCATCAAACCGACACGGATGTGTTCGGTGATGGTGTCTCGCTCCTGGTTGGTGTACGCGATAATCAGTGTGTTGTCTCGCGTTTCGGGGGTGCGCTCTAAATAGTCTTTGGCGACCATGTAGGGCAGCTTCTCTGTGGCGGTGAGCTGCGCTCTGCGTCGGTCTTTGTCGTTTTCATCCAACGTGGAAATGACATGTTGACTGTTGCTTTGAGTATCAGGGGCTTGCTGCTGGAGTTTATCTAGGGCGCTGAGTGGCTGTTTATCAATGGTGTTTTGCTGTGCATTGTGCAGGGTGTCATTTTGTGGACGTACCATATCGGTCATGTAAGCGGTATCGATGCGGCCTTGGCTTATGGCCAGCTCAAAGGGTTTACCGGCACTGAGTGATAAAAGCTGCTCTTTATCGCCCAATTTGGCTGTTTTGGACTGACTGTCATTGACCAGCTTTGTGAACTCATCGGCTTGCTTGTTGCTGACCATGGAGCTTTCATCGAGAAAGAACAAGGTGTGTTGATAGTCACTGGCTTCTCGATTGCCTTGTCGGATGTCAGAGAGCAAGCTTTCCAGGGTTTGCGCTTTCACGCCTTTGCTTTCGAGCTCTGCTACCGCTGCGTGAGTGGGCGCAAGACCGATGACGCTTTGCTCTGGCTGCTGGCTGGCTTCTTTGACTAACTGGATAAGTTCAATATTGGATTCAAGCATGGTGGACTTACCTGTACCGGCTAACCCTTGGATGGCCACAAAGCTGTCCTTGGTGGTTGAGATAAGGGTGATGGCGTCCTTTTGCCCTTGGGTTAAGCGAGGCTTGGTATCGAGAAAGTCTTGCACCTGCTTAGGCGTTGCAAAAGGTTGATGTTGGCCTTTACCATCATCGATGTTTTGTAAGATGCGCTTTTCAGTCTCCAGCGCGGCTTGCGTCGTCCAGCGTGTGCCGTCACTGTACTCTGCAGAGAGGGTGTTGCTGCGTTTATTCAGCTCTGTTTCAACCTGCTCTTTGGAAATAGAGCCTCCGGCTTCTTCAAAGGCGTAACGCACCGCTTCCACTACTAAGGCTTTTTGGCTAAAAGCCGCTTCTCGCTCTGAGAGGTGGTTCAGGGCAAAGCTGACCGCTTTTTCGATGAGTGGGGCGTTTTGCGCTTTGGCTAGTGCTGACAGTGCCTGACTGACATCCTGCTTTAGCAAATCTTGGGTGGCGTCGTTTAGGTAGCGGTCGTTGACGTTTTGCGTCTGCAGTACACGCTCAATGGCTGACGGGGAGACCTGCTCTTTTTCAAGTGCGCTTTGGGCTTTTGGCTCAATATGGTGGGCGCTATGAACGTAGTCGTATTGCAGCGGCGCGTCTTTTAGGCTCTCTAAGTTGACGCGCTGCGTTTCCCCTTTGCTCTCAAGCGTGAGGCTTTCTTTGTCAATGTGAGTGACAAGGTAGCTTTGGTTCGCGTCCAAGCCAGCAGGGAAGTGTTTGCCTAGCGTTTGAAGGCGTTCGCCTTGGGCGATATTGAGACTTTGCGGTTTATTGATTTGCATCTTCATGTGCTTAAAGGCGCGACTGGACGGGTCAAAGGTGTGTGATTGTCCATCGCGTTTGCTGAGTGCGGTCATGGTGTTGCTCTCTTTGTCGATACTGGCGATGACAAAACTCTGAGGTTTGTTTTTCTCCCAATGGGTGAGTGTCATGCCTGGTTTGTAGTGTTGAACGAGGGGTTGTTGCGCTTTAGAGAGGTGGTGAGGGGTTTGAGTGAATAGGGTGGTTTCGTGTCTGGCGAGGGCGCCGGTATTTTTGAGCTGGCCCCGTATCGCTTCGGTTAACCGCCGCTGCTCGACGCTGGAAGTGGCAATCACTTGCGTGTTGGCTTTATCGGGGAGGTCGGCGTACACCCGCGCTATCCTATCGGTATCATTGTCATGCAGTTTTACGTTGGTGTTGCTGGCTCGCTTGCCAACCCAAGAATGACTCTCCACATTGCCTTTTTGATACAGCGAGATAGCGTTATTGGCTTTAAATCCCTGACGGCTTGATACGCGGTTAAGCATCACCACTTTACTGCTCGATTGTTTGGCTTTATCGGTGAGGGCCAACAATTCATTGGCGCTCATCTTATTGGCGTCATCGATGAGCAAGACATCTTTATTGGTCAGCGGCGTATCGCTTTGCAATAAGCTGTGGGTGGTGTGGCGCTGCTCTTCTGAAAAGAGCTGACCAACCCAAGCGCTGAGTGTTTGACTTTTGCGCTGTACGCTCTCCATGCTATCAGCCTTGGCTTTCACGCTTTGGGAGACCAATTGGACACGTTTACCGCTGTGATTACCTACATTGAGTAGTTGCTGCGCAATATCTTGTGATGAGCCATGCACATTGACCACGTGGAACTGTTTGGTGGAGTGGTACAGGTCGGTCAGTATACGCTGCTGGTTTTCAGAGATAGCGAGCTTGTTGAGCGTGCTGGATTCAACGTGGGTGCGCATGTGATGCGCACGACCTTGGGTGCTGTCGATAAGCGCTTGTTCGTTATCAATTAAGCCTTTGGTGGTGTATTGCCCTTTGTGACTGAGTCCTATCAAGTCGCCCTGCTTAATCATTTCATCCGCGACTTTTTTGATATCAAGGGCGTTGAGTTGCACGCCGCCTTTGGTGAACTCTGAGGCGGTGAGTTCAATGATTTTTTCAAGGTGTAACGCGGTGCTGTATTGCCCTAGATGGTCAATGGCTCTGCTGATGGCGGCTTTGGTTTCACCAAGTGGTGGGGTGTTTTGCGCTTCTTTTACTTGTTGCGCCATGGTGACAAGCTCTGCGGGTTCATACCCTTGCTCTTTTACGGTGCTTTGCCACTGTTTGTTGAGGTTGTCGTTACTCTGGTGGGTTTTGCTTTTACGAGTGTCGAGGGTCGCGACATCTCGCGCGGCGCGAGAGTCAAAGCCTAAATCGAGTGTGCGTTGATCAATTTGCTGTTTGCGAGTGGACGATGCATCAAGAATAGGCTGAGGGACACCGCTGATTTCGAACTGACCGTTGCCGACGCCTCGCGTGGAATAACCGAGGGTTTCTGCCTCCTTAGCTAATTGGCTCTGGTACAAGATACCGTAGTATTTTTGGAAGTTGTAGATGCGCTCGCCTGTGCCGTTAATGACGCCCCCTTTTTGTTTTAAGCTGGTTGATAAAGCGCGTAAATCCCCTTCTTGGTCTCGAGTCATGTTAGCTGCGAGAGCGTGCGAGTGCACTTGCATGTCGTTTTCACGGCTGGTCTTGTGGCGCACGACCGCAAATATCATCGAATCCGTATTTTCGTATTCTTGAACGCCTTTCTTATGAGTGACTTTGACTTGTGCAACGTCTTTTTCAAGCTCTGTTAAGGCGAACTTCACTGCGTTGTTATGCGCTTCTATTAGGCGGGTGTCCCCGCCAATAAGCGCGAGAACACTGATGGATTTAGGCGCAGAAAACGTCAGGTCGAAGCCTGATTTGTGTTTCCCCCTTTTCCCTTTAATAGTTTCATCACCAAGACTGCCTGAGAGGACCGATTCTAAGGTGGCTTGCTCTACGGGTTTGCCAGCCAGTCCCGCTTCGATGGCCAGCTTGCCATGCCAGAAGGTGTTTTCTTCTTGGTCTTTTTCTTTGAGGTAATAGTTATCACCGGCATCTTTTTCTAAAGAGACGTCAGGTAGGTCTTTGGGGGTTTCTTCGCTTAGGTAGTACTTTGCAGCGCCAGAAGCGGATTTAAGAGGGCTGATAGAAAGCATGACGGTGTTCCCTTGTGTAATGCCAATCACCAATGATGGCGATGAATTGAGTGGTGGGTGCTGTTACTGCGGTTACAAAATGATCCCAACACAAGCAAATGAATTGCTAGCGGTTAACGTTCTTTCTTCGTGAATGGTGACGCCATTTTCATCAAGGTGAATGGACGTAATGCCCGCTTTAAATCGGTCTAACGCTATTATTTCTTCCTTGGTTAAATGCTTGCCATGAGTCAGGCATTCTAGACGGTTAAAGCTATATTCATCGGCGGCCATTGCTGGTTTCGAAGAATCAGAATGCTTCATGCACTCATTGCCATACAGCCAATCTTGAGCACACTCTATATTTGGCTCTAACTGGTAAGTCATATGATGGGTGACGCTTGAAAAAGAATGGGACCGGCTTGTCCATTTGTAGCTCACTTGAAAGCAATCAACCTCATCGGGAATGACGGCATACCAACCTCGACTTTTGGGGGAGGTATCTAAATAAACAGACACGTAGCGTTTGTTTGGCCAAAAGCGCTTTGTTTTTGGATTGCCGTTTGGTTTAGCCCAGTCGGGTCCTATAAATTCAAAATGAATGTCTGTTACCTTGTTGCTGGTAAGCTCAGGTGTCAGAAATATTCTGGGCGTAAATTGCAGGTATCGTTCTTTGGGATACAGAGGTAAGTTGATGTTGAGTTGGTGTTTAAGAGCGGAGCGGATCTCAGAGTGCGCTTGAGTGTAGCATTCTGACCATTCAAGATTTTTTGCCGCCTCAATGGGGGACATTCCACGTGAATATAAATAGATATAGGGTGTCCAATCTATTTTGATGTATCGGTATGGGATTTTTTTGATATGAGCTACAAACGCCTTAAACCATCCTTTCCATTCAGAGTCATATTCGTTGGTCATTTTTCCATTTAAATAATTGAAACCTTTTTGTGTAAAAGATACGCATGTTTGCGTGTCGTTGAATTCTAGATACCCCTCTGAAACCAGTTGTCCTAAGATGTCCCTTACTAACATGCCAGAGCGCGGGTAAACATCTAATGAGCGCTTTTTTACTTGTGGCTTACTCAAGTTAATTCGCTTTTCTTTCACGTGCTCTAAATAGTGATTATTTATAGGGGCCACTTGGTGATTTTTGGTGGTAGGCCAGAGCCAATCTAAAAGGTCGGAAGCATAAACAGTATTGGGACCTAGTTCTAATGTATAGGACGTCGGGGCTTTGGGTAAGGGTGGAAGATCACCTTCCTTGCCGTTCATGGCGTTTCGCTCTTCGGGAGTTAAGTTCCTTAGAATGACACAGGCAAATCCTTCAATGTTGTCGATGTGCTCTCCTAGACTTACCCTCACGCTCTGAATAAAAGGGATAATGGACACTTGGTTAAATACAATGTTATGGGCTGAGACGTGGTGCGTTACTGTCTGCGCTTTTAAGTCGTCCCAGTCGCTATAACCTATCGCTTGAGCACAAATCGATAACCATGTGTTTTTTTTAATTGGGCTGTTTGAAATAATTTCAGCATCGGTAAGTTGATTGAGAATAGTGTGTAATTGTTTTTTTAATATCGGTAAATGGTCAGAATTCAAGATGGTCTTACTTGACATGGTAATTCCTTGATAAATTAACGTAAAAAAGCCTTGCAATGGCAAGGCTTGGGACGGGGGTTGAGTGATTAATCGTGATGATAAGGCTCTAGGGTGTAACCTCTATGTTGCGTAAGCTGGATTAGTGAGTACAAGGGGTCACCAGTCGTTGCCGTCGAGCATATCGAGAACAAAGAGTGATTCGGGTTGTTTTTCAGGGGACATATCATGGTGGGTGTTTTAGTTTTTTAATCGCGCACTGTGTTGACGTTTGTGTCGGAATCTTGGTTTCATTGGTGCTCTCCATTGAGGGAAACAACGTGAGGCAAGAGTGGGTGAGGCTCTCCAAGTAGTACTAGCGTTGGAAATTTAAGTTATTAAAATGCAGTGTTTTTGATCGTTCCATTCTGCAAATTTTCCCTATTAGTCTTGTTATCATATCCGCCAAAGTTGTCAATTAGCGTGATGGTGAATAACCTCAAATCCATATCATCAAGAATGCTTAGATTGCAGGATACCCACCTAACAAGGCAAAGCAAAAGCGCTGCTTATGGTCGCGATATTACTTTGCTTGTACAGCAGGAGGGGCAACAATAGAAACTCTTAAAGCATATGTAGAAAGCCAATAACACCTAACACCAGATTAAGCCGCTATCGCGACTGACGCCTTATATCCCCGCCCGATCGAGCGAGGATATAAGGCGAAATTGCTAACCTTATTGGGATCCCTTAAATTTCAATTTAAAGTCCTTCTTGACCCTAAAAAAATTATTCACGAATACGTATAGATAAGGTTCTGTTATCATCATAATCAGATGATAAACCAAGAGAATCATTGCTCCTATAACCAGTACATTCCAAATTTTGTTGATTATCGGTAAGGCAATAAGAAAACTCATAGCCGGGTAGGAGCAGCTTTATTGAAGAGATCCCTCCCCTAAAAATATCAGGGAAGTTCTCATTCGTCCCTGTCAGCAAAGGATATTGAGGTCCATGTAACTGAAGGTCCATGTAAGCGAGGCCTATAACATTATTCAAATCACGCTTTTCAATAACAAAAGAGCGATAAGAGTCATTTCTTAAATCACCAAAATAATTACTATCAGCATAGTAGATATCACATGTGCCCTCTAGGTTAGATTGAAGGCAAGCTTTCACTTGATATTGTTTATCGTGCAACCTAAGAGAAGAACTAGTAATACCTACATCCCCTAGCTCTGAAGCATTGTAAACATGGTTAAGCTGGAGCATTTCAAACAATGGAGGCTGTTGGTCTCGATGAGCAAAGAGTGTCGCTAAAGTTAATTGCGGTTGGTCAATTATCTTAACCCCACGTGTGACGTCATTGTCAGAGGCAGCTACGAGTTTTACCGTACCAGTATAGGGAAATTGACAACTGTCTTCCGTCCTTGTATTACAAAGGAGTACTTTTTTCCCTGGAGGCACAACCAAAGATGAAATTGATCGATAGAATGCCCTGTCGTAAATGTCAGTTGTATCGTAGAATGCGTTAGTTCGATCAAGAGTCAACTTTTGGCCTTGAAAGTACTGATCAGTATAGAAAACAACATTTTCTGGGTATAGTTCAAGCGGACCAACCTCAAGATGGACAATAGAATCGTTCATTTCTTCGCCCACAAAATCAAGATCCAGCCCCCATACAGTCAAACAATTTGAATAATCAGTACTTTTACATAAGCGAACGTAACTTTTTGGCCCTACCTTAATCGACGAAATCTCTCCTATAGCATTTATCTCTTCAGCAGAAGACCTTCCGTAATTAAGATGGGTCAAGGATCCTTGAAAATTAATATCCTGATAGGCAAGAACAGGAAAACGTTCTAGCTGGGCATCTGTACTCCGCTTCTTAGTATATTGAGAAACACCATTCCAATTATACTCCTCTGATTCTTTACGCTCATCGTTACCCAACATTCCTTCCCAATATTGCTTGGCGACTTGTTCCGCATTGTTTCGGGCACCTACTTCTATAGTATACTTAGTTGTCTGATCTAACTGCCCCCAATAAGAAGCATTGGGAAACATAAGATATTGCTTATTTGAATTGAACTTAGCAGGATTTCTGATCTCGTTTAAAGCTTCTGCACCATATTCACTAATGAGATAATAATCGACTTCATTACTATGAGGAGATGCTTTCATTCTTGGTTCTATAAAGCCATTTGGAGTAATATCGGCGTCTGATATCCAACCACTATAGCCCTCTGAACCAATATATTTTATAAATTCTATATTTTTTTCTTGTTGTAATGTAGTAATCCTACTGTCACTTAGCGCTGAATCAATTTGATTAATACAGGTTTCTCGCTGTTGCTCCCCAGAAAAACTTTCAACATTTAAAAACCATCCTTCAAAATTCAGTCCGTCAGCCAATTCAATGAGCTTTGTCATCAAACTGACTGTCCCTAAATCTCGACAATCTTGAAAATTTCCTCCATGGGAGAGACTAGGCAAAAAGACGCTGCCATAAATCTTGACTCCTTTCACATGAGCTTCTTCAATCCATTGAGGGTCAGGGGCTAAAATTGTGCCTTCTTGAGAGCTTCCTCCCCAAAAGACCATTCCTTCAAGATAATCCCAATAATCAAATCGAACACGGTCAGGGCTAGTGATAGCGTCAGGAATTCTTTCTAATGTAGCCCTAGGACGGACTAGGGCGGTATAACGATGATTTAGCTTGTTTAAGGCAGTATCTGGATCTAGACGATCTTCTATTCTAGCCCAATGATAAACCCAAGGTTGAATAACCCCATCAACGAGAATACCAGTCTGTCTTTCTTTCGTATTTTTACTCAAGTAATCTTCATCACTCAAGATGTCATTTACAGTTAGATCCTTCAAGGAAGGAACTGACGAGGTTGCATTATTTGGCTTATTGATAAACCAAGTGTAGGTTTTTTTCCCTTGGGCATAGGTTTGTGAACTAAAAATTAACCCTCCGATAAAAAAGATGAAAACACTCTTTATCCAAGTTCCCCATTGACGTCGTTCTCTTTGCTTTTCCATATAAAGACCTCTCTATAATTTACCCTGTACTCTGACTGAGGTTAGATTTAAGGTGGTTTATGATTTATAGAAAATATAATTACCCCTATTTAGACGCCTTAAAAATAATCTTATATATTAAATTATTCATTATTTATATAAATTGCTCTTCTATCATCTCATGGTAATATTTAGCTAGTTTCCCTTTCATCATTCAGATATATCGTCCATCCCGATATCTTGAGATATCGCCGACTCTTCGAGATCTTGTTGAGCGCGCTTTTGATAGTGACCGTCTGATTTGAGATTTTCTGCATCATCATTGACAAGATTTTTGACTGTTTTGCTTTGCGTGGCTTCTTTGATTTGGGCTGTCTCGAGCTTCATCTCTTCTGCAGTGTCAAATTGCTCTGATTGGCGGGTTGAGAGAGCATTACGCTCTTCTTCACTAAGGAAAAGCCCTGGAGCAACACACTCACAGTAAACGGCTTCTTGGTATGCTTTAATCATCGCTGGAGATAGGGTGTGTTCACGTTTGATAAAGGCTGGTGTCACATCTCGCATCTTATCAAAGTGCAACTCTAATTGAGTGATAAAGCTGCTTCCTGGTACGCGAAGGTAACATTGTAAATCATCCATGGCTTGGATTTCACTGCTAGAGACAACAGGGCGGGTGACGGTTTGGTGACCAATCGATACCCCATCACGCAACGCATTTGCACCGTAAGAAATGTTCTCTCTTGAGACGTCCACCTCTTGCTCACCCAAATCTTTGGATGAGATTTGCGCCATCTGCGCTGAGGGGGCGCGAAAGTAAAAGCGAGAGTTGAGTAAATCAAAAATAACGTCCGCGGTATTTTTTCCGTAGGTTTTCACGAGCTGCGCATAAGACTGGAGACCAATCACATAACAGCCCCCAAACTTACGCACTTCTGAAATGATGTTATCCAGCTCAGGCAGTTTATGCAGACTAGGCATCTCATCCATAATCACCCAGATACGGCGGTCTTCATCGGCTTTGAGTCCCAAAATAGCGTTAGAGGCAATGGCAAGCCAAGTTGAAATTAAAGGACGCAGTGAAGCGTGTTGCTGCGCGTTACTCGATAAGAACAAAAAGCCTTTTTGTTTATCATCTTGTACCCAATCGGTGATGGAAAACGGTTTGCGTTTGGGCTCTCCTTTCGCGTCTTTATCATCCAAGCCATCTAAAAAGCGTAGGCTCTTAATGTAGGTGGCGAGCACCGACTTAATGGAGATGGCCGTCTTTTTGATGTCTTTAGAGACCAGGGAAGCAGACTCTGTGCCTTGCAGGAAATTACCCAGGGTTTCAAGTTCAGACGTGAGTATCAGGCTAAGCAGCCTTGCGGTCGAGCAGGGCTTGTCATCTTGGCTCATGCGATACGCCGCACTTGAAAAGATAGTCCGTGCGGAATCAACCCAGAACGGATCACCTTCACCATGTTGCGGGATAAGCGCGTTCGCAATGTTTTCAAAATCAGGGGCATCCTTAGCATCACACCAGACATCCCAATTGGCGCAGCGTTCATCGAAGGGGTTGAGTAAGGTATCTTGGCTAGGGTCAAAGAACTTACTGGTAAAGGTGCAGCCTTTATCATAAATAATGGCTTTATCCCCACGTTTACGTATCCAGCGCAGGAGTTTACGAAGCATGACGGATTTACCTGCCCCTGTGGTGCCGTCGATGAGCATATGCTGAACTTCAAACTCACGCTTAAACAAGGCCAGCCCATCCACTTTGAAATCAGAAATCCGTCCGTTGCCTACACCCTGTCTTTTGAGTTTCTTTGCCCGTTTTTTCAAATCATTTGTGAGCACTTTGGGTTCGGCGTATTGAAAGCCTCGAACGTGGAAATCTTCACTTTGCTTTTCGCCTTGTCGTTTAAAGAAACTCATGGCGAGCATCAAAATAGCGAAGGCAATACCGATGGCAATTAAGAAGTTGATTTGTATTTGGTGTATCACGTTATCGTAAAGGTCGATGAGTTGGGTGTTTTCCAGTTGGGAGGCGAGCGTACCAACGTAGCGTTTCCCGCTCCAGAACGTCGTGACTTCGCTGTTAAGATTGTGCCCAAAGCTGGCATAGATATGATTGCGCCAGTAGTAGAACACAGACCAAAAGGCGTTATCGGGCGCGCGTAGCCAGGTAAGAACGCCAGTGAGCGCTATCACCGACCAAATGGCGGCGTAGACTAAGGTATTGTTGACTTGAAAGAACATCCGAATGGAGTGAAAAGTAATTTGTCCGCCACGGGTAAAGTGGTTGCCGGACGCGCGTTTAGGTCTAGGCATCGTGGTTCCTTGAGAGTGAAATGCAGTGCTTTTTTAGGTAATTACCTGCGTATGCAGATGAGCTGGCCAACAATTGAACGGTTGTTGGCTAATGGTATTGCGGTGTAGGGCTCTGATATGAAAAAAATTTACGCATGCCGAAGGTAAGTCACGGATGTTCACCTCTCCGACGGGGTGGGGGGCTAGAGCCCCGACATGCTGGCAAAACTTGGGTGGTTTATTTCCTTGCGCTGATAATCCTCACGGTCTCGAACGTGGTCAGCGTTATGCTCGAAACCTTCAAAGCAATCCTGATTACTCTTTTTAAGAAGAAAAGCGAAATTGGTCTCTGTGTAATAGAGATGGTGAGCTTTATGTTGATGATGGGCATCACCGGACAGGGATTGGTCGAGTGTTTTTAGAAACGAATGGCTTTGAGCTTATGATTAAAAATGTCCTCGTTGCTTATTGCGCTGGACAGTTATCCATCGTATTCGTATTTTCCCGCGTCGGCTGATTTCAAGGCGATTTCATGGTAAATTTGTCAGAATGATAACGTTCCTTAATGACCTTCAACTTCTATGAATGACCAACTAACCCCAATCAACAAAGACCATTTAAAAAAACTTATCCGAGCAGAACTGGAACCGACATGGTTTGATAAACAATCAGTTAGCCCTGATATGTCTTGGGTGACTCCTGCTGTGTTTGAAATATTGTTTACTGAGTTGATAACTCATACGCGCGGTAATCAGTCTAAGGCTGCTAGGGTTTTAGGGATTAACAGAGGTAATTTCACCAAAAAGTTAAATCAGATCACAACTCGTGAATTTGGATAGGATGAGAGCTTATAAGTAGGTATCCGCCTATTGGTACCCTAACGAGGGTGCAGAGATTAACCAACCCCCATGACCTCTCAAGAAATCAATGGCAGTTGCTCTAATTTTCGCTTCAAGGAGCACTGGCGGTAATCTACTCCAATTGCAAAGTAACCATCATTGGGCTCTTTTAGAAGTCAACGAATATACCCGCCTCTTAGTGTCGCGATAAGTTTTATAATTGGCGCTTTTTACTTCAATTTGAAAACAATTATCGGCATTTTTAGGTGATTTCGATCTATTTGGTACCATGAGCATAAACTCAACCGACGAAGGTTTTAGACAGGTTACGCCCCAACTTTGTGGATAACTGCTTTAATTTGTTATAAAAAAATAATGTTAGGTTGGAATTTAACGAAGCAAGCAAAACGGAAGGCCAAATTAACCATGGAAAAGATAATTCACTACGATATTCTCAAGGTTAAAGTTAGAAGCGATAAAGAAAGCACTCGACTGACCAGCCAATGGGATCAGGTTCTACAAATCTGTCGTGACAAACCACTCGGAGAGATCGCGAGAGCAAGATTAGCGTTTAACCTTGTCGATTACATCACAAGTGAAGATCTACCTTTTCGCTTATTCATCACACGCGCACCACAAGCTATGGCCACCATAGGCGAGGAAACACGAGTGTATAAAGAGCATCGAGTTATTAATGGTAAACAAAGCGGAATGATTTACGCCAAAAGCGAACAAATGTTACCAAGAGAAATCCACTATACGAATGAGTTTGTGGCAACCCGCTACGTTGCTGGGACAAAAACACCACTCTCTGCCACCTCCCTCGTTGATTGCCTCAAGGCTGGAGATGTCATAACACCACTCGATGGCATCTTGTTTTTAGGCTGTAAACGAATCGCCAGTGATATAGCACGTCTTAAAAAAATCGAACCCACCATGAACATCGAAATGAAACGTATCGAAGTATCAGACAACTTCACAGGCACAACAAGAAAGATGGCAAGTTACGAATGAATAACGAGGCGTAAACGATTGCCGCATGCTTTAACATGACAGATATAACTGAAACTAATCTTCGGACAATTCCGAGTTATGAATCATAGAACACTCTGACCTTTCGAATTACTTCTAATATTATAATCATTCAGCTAGCCTACATCTGGCTGACCAATTCCTCTCATACACTACATATTGAAGTACTATGATTAAAGATAGTTAAGCATGCGTTGATAGACCTTGAACTAGGCCGCCTACGAGCACTAAGTCCAACGATAATGTGACACTCTCTTTCTTTCGAATATTTCGAATATTTCGAATATTTCGAATGTTGACTTTTTTCGAATATTTCGGATAATGTCATGGTGAGAAGATTTGTATACCATGACATCAGAAACTAAAAACTAGAGAGAAACACGATGAATACTGCTACAAAATTGCCAAGCGCTGAAGAAATGGCACTGGCTAAGCTTGGTAGCCAAGAGTTGTCAGCCGTTATAGAAATTAATGGTGAAGCTCAAAGGATTAACGTTGTCGATAAGTCTGGTAAGACTCACGAAGTAACTATTCCAGCAAGCGCATTAAATATGATGATCGAGATGCTTACTCAATTAGGTCAAGGCAACTCTGTTAGCATCACACCTATTCATGCGGAACTCACAACGCAAGAAGGTGCTGAGATGCTAAACATGTCTCGTCCTACTTTCATTAAGCTTCTTGATTCAGGTGATATTCCGTTTAGCCGTACTGGCAACCGTAGAAAGGTAGCTTATACTGATCTTATGGAGTACAAGAACTGCCTAGAAGAGAACAGACTAGCTGCTCTTGCTGAACTATCTGCATTAGACCAAGAAATGGATATGGGATATTAATGGCGTCATATACGGTAATTCTAGACGCATGTGTAATGTACCCAGCTCCACTCCGAAGCTACCTAATGTACTTGGCCAATACTGGCCTGTTTAGAGCGCGATGGACAGAACAGATACATGATGAATGGACTCGAAATCTACTGAAAAATAGGCCAGAGCTAAATGCAGAACAACTGCAAAGAACTCGACAGTTAATGAACGCAAATGTTCCAGACTGCTTGATTGAAGGGTATGAGTCTTTAATTGATGGCCTTACTTTACCCGATGTTGATGATAGACATGTTGTAGCTGCCGCCATTAAAGGTCAGGCTGAGTCTATCATTACGTTCAACCTAAAAGACTTTCCTTCTTGCGAACTCGAGCCTTTAGGTCTAACAGCAATACATCCAGACGAGTTCCTGTGCGATATGTTCGAATTGGACAGTAGCGCATGCGTTAAGGCTGCTCAGCAACAAAGAGCTTCATTAAAAAGGCCACCAATGAGCCAAGATGAGTTCTTAGCTTGCTTACAAAAGCAGAGACTCCCAAGCTTCATCTCACACTTAAAGAGCTTCAAATTGATGCTTTAACTTTGAATTAGTAGATTTTAAACTAGGCCGCTGATTGCGGCCTTTTTGTATACACTCATTCGCGTCTGAAATGTGTTTACTATTTAGCTGTACTCTCCCCGATATTTAAGAGAGCATCATTCGATGTTCTCTTATCTTTTTAACACTTTTGGCATATAAGAAAAAGTACGGTGATTTCAGTAGCGTGATCTGCTACTGAGTAATTACGTTAACGCAGAAAAGGGCACTTTCGAGTTAGAAAGTGCCATAGGTAAAAATTCAGCCTGTGAAGGTTTTGGACAGAAATGAGTTTCGGAGAACCAAGTATTAGCAAATCACGAATTAGCATAAGTATGGAAAGTCACTAAGCTCCCTGTCCAGTATTAATGGTGCACATCAGTTGCCAAACGGGTCTTCGATTTGACACATAAAAAGCCTATTTTCAATTGCCATTGGGCCTCTATACAGTTTTGCACCAAGCTCTTCAAAATGATCCAGTGCTTTATCCAAGTTGTTTACCGACCAATATAAAACTGTCCCACATTTACACGAGCCTACTTTTTCGTCTGCTTGTACTATCTCAAGAGAAAAACCGTTCAAATTGAGCATGGTAAAGTCGAAACTAGGATGATAAACAGATACAGCTGTAGGAAAGGCTTTTTGATACTAATCGATGCCCAATGCGACATTTTGAACATGAATAAGAATCGCTGTTGGAATCATAGTCTCCCTCCTACTACTTAACAGTCACTAGTATGGTGTGCCGTTCTTTCTAGAGGGAGTCCATTCACCAGAACTTTCAACAACCCATTTGAAATCATCATCTGGATAATGGGCTTCGTCTTTTGCAACTCGGCTCCCTATAACTATAAATTTAGCTTGTTCGCTACTACGGTTTATTAAATGATGTCCATTTTCGACCCTAGCAGGGAAGCCAATACACATTCCTGCAAATAATGTCTGCTCACCGTCATCACTGACTAAACATAGCTCACCATCGAGTACATAAAGAAACTCATCTGACCTTGTGTGCCAATGGCGAAGAGCCGACTGCGCATTCGGTTCTAATACTTCCAGATTCACACCGAACTGAGTGAGCCCAAAAGAATCACCTAAACTTCTGCATTCAGATTGACCAAGGCGAGATTTAAATGGCTCTGGAAATGGGTTAAACGTATCACCTTTTATGCTTAAAGCTTGTTTCGCTTTCGTCATTAATTGCCCCTGTGCATAACGCTTTTCAGTCGGGATATAGTCATTTACTTCTGTCCATCTTGCTCAATCTTTTTAAGCAACTCAAGTCATATATTATGGTTATGTGATTTTTGTACGCACACGAGTGATGGGTTACGAAAAAAACACCTGCACTCTAGGGTTGTTAGTTAGCATATGTATTACAAAATCAACTCACCATTAATTAGTCAATCATCGGTCGTGATACACTTTGGGGCAGATCTGAGCTAGTTGGCACTTTTTGAGAAAAGTGCCACGAGTAAAACTTCAGGTCTATGAAGCCTCTGGACAAAAGTTTGTCAGCGACTTTACTAAATTAGCAATTAATGAATAACTGCAAGTATGGCAAACGGCTTAAATTCAGGAAGTCCAGTATTGTTGATGTAGGTTAGATCGCACAATTTACTTATATAGAGGCATCGGGCTTGTTCAACAATCGGATTAAGCGCTGGCTTCGCAGCGTTAAATTCTTATTTGTTATGCTGCTATCGTATCCGCCCCATGAACCC
>NZ_JBFRTD010000051.1:0-8608 GCF_041473955.1 Vibrio sp. 10N.222.54.E6
GGCAAAAGACAAAGCAGTATGGCAAAAGGAATGTGTCAGAGAATGCGATGCAACGTTACAAAGCCATTATAGGTCCCCAATTACACAGTAGATACTTTGAAAACAACAACAGGAAATGATGCTAGCGGCATGATTTACACAGCTTGGTATGCCCGACAGCTACCGAGTCGCTTAATGATGTCAAAAGACAAAGTGGGTTGAGTACTGCAACAAAGCCACGAGAAGTCGAGAAACAACGTTTACTTCAAAACTAAACGAGACTTCAAGGCGGCGATAGACCAATTTTTTCTCGTGACTCTTCCAGAGATGGCAGGCTCTTTGACATCTCAGATTAATGATAATTTTCAGGTACTCAAACCTGCACCTTCAAGTTGATTCAATATATATGTGCTGTGGGTGAGCTTTATTCTGTCATAAACATCCAATTTTAAGGCGAGTTATCTATATATTTGTGCTGCTGCTTGCTTTGACATCAATTATTTTACCTCTTCTTTATTCAGAGAGCATTAACATCATAATTATCTCTTTCAGTTTGGCTTTAGCGACCTCTTGCGCCATGTAATGCCTAACTAAAAGCAGTTAGGTGTTGAAAAACCCATCCTTCGATAATTAGTCTCAAGAACATCCGAGATCATAAAAGCAGTAACCTTCTTTATTTCACCTCCGCCTTTCTTTAAATCTCGAATTATCTCCCTACCATTTTCAACACTCGCTCTTTTAACCGCTCCCGGTCTATTAAGCCTAGTATTAACAATGTTATCGGGGTCTGACATCACTTGAGATATGCTTCTTTTTTCTAATGCAGTCCAATCCTTAACCTCACTAATCACTACATTTTCACCTTTATATGAAGTTGAAAAGTATAATTTATTAGAATCTATTACATCTGAGCCCAAGGTATCAGAGGCACTTTCTAAAAAATCGTCATTGAACTGCAATGCCTCTGTTACGCTACTTTTAGTACTTTCATTTGGAAATGGTATTTTACCTTCCTCAATATCAGCTAAAATATTTTTGTTCTTTTCAAGCATACTTTTTACATTCTCATATAGCTTTTTCCTAGCTTCTGAATGTTCCAAGGGTTTATCTAAAACTAACTTTTCAGTAGAGAAGCCGACTTTTGAAAGCCTTACCTCCCCATTTTGAATTATTATTTTCGGCCTGATCGAGTCTAATTCACTTGGATTTATTTTAGTTACATCAATTTCAAGACTCCCAGACATCGAGCTAAATGAAATTGCAGAGAGTAGCAATATCAAAAATGTATTTATAAGATATTTAATTTTATATTTTCTTCCCATCATGATTCACCTCTTCAAGGAGTAATTGGTCTATGGTAATCCGGGGAAAGGAGAAGCCAACCCATTGTAATTCCCCTCAATAACATCAGAAACTACAAAAGCGGACATTCACCTAACGTTCGGATTATTGGACTTAAAATCTCTCACCACACTTCTACCTGTTTAGCACTGCACCTTTAAGAACCACATTAGTATTTACAATGTTGTCTGGATAACATGACGCAAGAGAAATACGCTTGCTCTTAACCTTAGGTCGCTCGAACGTTAGACATCAAAATGGATTATCCTTTGATTTAATTAAACTAGTGCCTCTTCCTATAGTCTTGATTTTTAGTTAATCAACTCAAAAAATCATTTTTAAAACTTTATCTAAGATACTTTTTCCCTGCTCCCATCACAATATTCGACCTAATTGGCGTGATGCAGGCGCATGGGTGGTCCTGTTTGAGAAACAGGAACCCATAAATTGATAGTGTCATCAAGGTACCTAATTATTTTATTATTATCTTCATCTAAAAAAGGAGTTGAGTTAAATGCTAGCCAATCAAAGTTTCCGCTTGAATATTTATGTACTTCTTGAGAAGAGTAATTTACGAGTTTACTGTTTTTATTTAGCGCAACCAGGTCGTCACGTAAATCGCTCAAGATTACAGCAGCGGCTTCATTTTCCCAATCACTTAACTTTTGTAGTTTCTTCACGTAATTATCGATTAATGCGCCCACAACGTTAAAGTAACTATTTTGAATAGAGCTAGTCATTTGAGCATAATCAATGAATCGTAATGATGTCTCATAGTTATCACCACCTTGTAGGCTCATTAATGAAACAGCATCATTTAATGCAACATCTACCTTTTTCTTTAGGCTTCCATCAGCCACATGTTTATCGATTTTCTCAATAAGCGAATTTAATTTTTCTTGACTGATTGGCTTTAATGAAATTTCTGATTTATCTACTAATTTAGTATTAACCAGGTCTTTAGCTGCATGATAAGAACTCATAATTTTGTTTTTAAGGGTGGAATGTTCCTCTCCAATTTTCGAATATGCATCATTAATTAATTTTGTAAACTTGGTCTCATCAGTCACATCGACGCCTTGGCTAATTAGTGACTTTGTTATGGCAAAAACAAATGGAGCAACATCAATTTTGGATTTAATATCATTCATGACAGAGCCTTGAATTATTGAGCTTTCAATTGGCATAAATATCGATATAAAAATAAGAAAACCTTCTTCAACCTTTACCTCTGAATAATCAAGGTTTTTCAAAATATGATGCCCAAAATATAACCAAGAATAGTATTTTTTTAGAACATCATTATATGGGGTTATCATTGATTCCTGAAGACTATGGATAAATTTTGTATCTGTAAGCATATCTTTGAATTCAACAACAAGATGATCGCTATTGTCATATATTACATCTACTGTTCTCTCTAAAACTGGGAAAAATACATCATTCAACCAACGCATATTTGGTATTGCAACATTTTTTATCGATTTTGAAAATCGGATGCTGTTTGTGCCTTCATATAATGGATGGAAATTTGCATTATTTAATGGGACATGTCCGAAACTACTTATGTATTTCTTCCCTGTCAATGAGGTTGAATACCAGTATTTTAAATTTTCCTTTAATCCGATTAGGTGGCTAATAGTTACTGGTAATTCACTGGAAACGAATTGCATGGTTATTGGGGTGGATACTGTGTTATCTTTGAAATATTTATCTACTCTATTAGAGTAATTATCATTAATCAATCTATATGCTAATTTGTGGAAACTGTTTTTATATAATTCAACTGTTAATTCTCCAAAATGTTTATATTCATAATTATAAATCTCATCATTATCACCTCGGATTATTTTTTTAAGCTTTAGTAGTGATGCGTCTGTTTTATCAATTGCTTTTGAGTAGACACCCATCAAAGTGCGATCGGACTCTTCCATCTTGTTGATGACCCCAGCCATTTTTATATCACCATAAATTGCAATCCCTTCAGCGATGAGAACACCTATAACTGGGTTTATAGCTTCCGCAATTGACTCGGAGAAAATTGAGCCGATAACTTCCCCTGCAATTTCCGGTGCTATGTAGGAGCCCAAAAGAACGGCACCACCAGTGATTTCATCAGCATTTTTATTTTCTATGCCGTCAAGCAATTCTAATCCACCACTTACAACGGCAATAGCTCCACCAATTTTCTCTGCCAACTCCATTGCTCCGGTTTCAAATTCTGGTATAACCTCACCAATTTCTTCATTAGTAATCTTTTGGCCAATGGGAGTTTCTTTTTCTGATATCGGTGAGATGTCCTCTTGAAAATCATCAACCTCTTTTTCAAGAGTTGTAGTTTTACATGCTTCCCCCTCATCCAAAAGAAAATAGAAAGAGTTAGCACTATTGGCAAATAATACCGCTCCGATTGATAGTCCAATAGTGCTTATTTTAAACTTCATTGTCCATTCCCCCGCCTAAAATATGATTTTTTGAAAATTTTTATGGAATTAAAAAATTGGTAAAACTGACAATAGACTATTTCAATCAATCAATAAGAACATTTAAATAATTTATGTTTTATTTATATTGAAAAATTATCATCCTTAATAATTCAAGGAAAAAGCATGAGCCACACCAAGAGAGTTTTTGACTCTGAGTTAAGTGAGAAAGAGCTTGCGGTTGAAAATGCAGCTAGAACAGTATTAGTCAAAAACAAGATTATATGTAGCAAAGCGGAAAGGGCTTTCAATAAAGGAAAGACAAAGGTGTTTGAAACATTATATAGTTCGTTAACTTTACCCAATTACATTCAAAGACCTTTCAGTTATGACGTAAGTGTTGATATAGGGGCGTCAACGCCAGTGTTTCCACTTAATGAAAGTAGAACGTCCAATACGAGCCGATAATGACGAGAGAAGATATGCGCCAAGCACTCTTCGAATACATCGAGGTTAATTATTACCGAACAAGAAGGCACAGGGCACTTGAATATCTAAGTCCAGTTAATTTCTTGTCACTTAGCAAACCAGTCAGTCTGACAAGTGTAGAGCACCCTTATCAAATAGGAAAACACTTATTCATATGAAGGTAAGACAACTTTTCCCTCACCAAATTTTTGTGAAAGAAAAGACTCTACAAACAGTTACGCTTCCCCAATTTATAGACTCGTCGAAAAAAGATAGATAAGGTAAAGACTCATTAAAACAAAGAAAAATCCTGCAATTTTATTGCCCCACTGTTCAATGTATCTTGACACTATATGTGCCCGCATCCAGTAACCAATGACAGCATACATCGAAAGCACTAGTGCCGTCGAAATACCGACAATCCCCAAACAGATCATATAATCACTGATATTACTATTCGTAAGGTCAACAAAACTAGGTAAGATAGAAGCATAAAAAAGGATAGTTTTTGGGTTCCCCATAGCTATAGATAGCCCGGCAAAAAATTCCTTTGTTGATAAATCAGACGTTGAGATATCGGTTTCACTTAAATGAGGAGAAGCCGCCATAATTAGACTATAGCCTATCCACCCTAAGTATATGGCACTAACAAATTGTACGAAGTGATAGATTCCTTGGACGCCGTTCTGAGCAAGTGCCGTATTGATGCTAAAATATGCAATGCTAAAAAATAACATAGCACCTATGACAATTCCTAAGGTCGTTATTAAACCCGACTTAAGCCCGACCCCCATACTTTGAATCATCACTAGCAACACACTTGGACCAGGTACTATTGATAGTAGCGTAATTGAAGCTGTAAATAATAAGATTGTGGTAATGTCCATGCCATTGCCTTTTAATGGTCTGTGCGTACGTAAACCCACATAGGCTTAATATCTGCAACATGAAAGCCAAACTTCTCGTAGAATCTAAATACTTGATTATCAACAAGTAAAGCTTTTTCGCTTGCCATAATGTTCCACTAAGTTTGATGCTTCCTCACTCAATTCAAGCCACAAATTTTCTGGCAGTATATCGGCGATGCAAACCAGAGGCTTTTTTGAAAATTGGGATTGAAGCTTACAAATATCTGCTTGAGTTAAACTGTCTATAAAATTCTGAAAAGCAGCGTCAATCCTTGATTGTCCATATTGCATGATGAATGTATCCTCATAAATTAAAGTTTTCATGCTAGATTCGAGTTTATAAAAATCAAAGAATAACGCTTAAATTCCGTTTTTTAATGAGGGAAGATAACTATTTATCCAAATTTATCTGCAAATGAATAAACAATTTATTACGTCTGAAAAATATACCTTTGCAGTCATCTCTTAAGGCGCGACCCAGAACAACGATAACAATACAAATATAACTAGTTGGAGTTTCCACTCAAATATCCTTTGAAACTATAATAATGACTAAAATAAATGTGACGACTGTAGTCATCTTGATAAAATGCTTAAAACCCATCAATTAAACAATTAATTTATGATTTAATTTATTCCCCTCGGTTTTTTGCGCAACTCAATGGAAATAAGTCAGCAACCTATGATCTGAGCAACTACCTTCACTCTCCTTCTTAGCCTCATGGATTGATGAAGAGACGATAAGCAGGTGGGCGCAAAGCAAACAGAATAAGCGCGGGAGACCACGTCGGTTTAGTGATTTAGCTCTCACGACAGCGCTCATGGTGAAACGCGGCCACTGAGAGCGCTACAAGGATTTATCGACTCGATATTTAGACTTGCCCATGTTCCATTAAGTTGTCCGCATTACACTTGCATCAGTCGTAGAACAAAGCAAGTTGAGGTCTCATTTAAGACTAAAACGAGAGGAGCAATACAGTACCTAGCCATTGATGCTACTGGCCTTAAGGTTTATGGCGAAGTTCTTCCGAACTTACTGAAACAAACACGTCAAAGCACCCTTGAGGTATCTGGTGATGGCGCTTACGACACGAGATCGTGTCACGCTGCTATTAAGATTAAGCGAGCCGTTGCGCTTATTCCCCCCAAGAGAAGGGGCAGCCTTCTGGGAGCGTGGCCATCCTAGAAATCTCGCAATGGGCAGCTAGAAGTTATACGGCTCAAATAAATATTGGAAAGAGCGGTATGGTTACCACAAAGCCTATCAACAACTCAAAATCAAAAAACGGATAATTATTAATTATTAATTACCCTTCAACCTCTTGCGATAGCTGACAGGAAGAAGCATAAAGACGTCAGGTTAATAATCGCCCCAATAATGATGAAAACATCTCAGCGCATTCAAGCCGACCGCATTGTAATAATTGAAGGAACTAAAAAGATGTCACTACGTTACGTCATATTGACGTATTTAAATGAAAAACCCCACTCAGGTTACAGCGTCACCAAAGAAATCAACCAATCCCATTATTGGAGCGCCGTCCTACAGCATACTTATCGAGAGATTAAGGTATTGCACAAAGAAAGATGGATAGAAGCGCATGCGAACTGTGCTTCAAAAGGCAACGCTTTCACTATCACCGAACTTGGTAAACAAGCGCTAATTAACTGGCTATCGACACCGGTGGCCACCTGTCAGCATAGAGATTCGTTTTGTATAAAATTGATGAATCATTCTCTCGCACCAACAGAATTAAGCCGTGAGATAGACCTCAGCATCAAAACCACCCTCACGGTCTGTCAATATTACGAACGAACCTTGAAACAACCGCAATTAAACGCTCGTCAAACCCTTATCCTCAAAAAGCGACTCGCAGAAGTTCAATTGAATTTGGATTGGTTCCAAGACATCCAGAAGACCTTGTTTTGAAAACGTCCACTCAAAGCAAAGTCGTTAAAAAAGAAATTGACCACATCGCCAAATACATTACACCTCAAGAAGATGAGGCCCCGTCAAGCACGCACCCAGAATGAACTTGAAGAGAACGACATCAGCCAAAATATTAAAATAGTGGGATTGATTCATAATAAGGAGAACACCTCATGGACAAAAGAACCGTACCAGCCCATCAGCGCATGGAAATACCGCTTAAACCCAACCACGCCTTACCATATCCAAGTAAAACCGTGCCAGAAAAATTAAAGCAGCAGACCAAAGTTCGTCGCCGCATTGAAGACATCCTTGAAGCCCAAGAATTTGATGCGCTTTGGAAGGATGGGTGAAATAGAAGACAATAAAGCACGGCCGCTTTGTCGCGTAATTCAGTTGAGAGACCATTTTTCACCGTTTGATATGCTTTTTAATCAATACGACAGGTTTCAGGCATCCCAAGCTTCTACAGCGCTTTGAGCATGTCTAAGTTTATGAAAGTAAACGTTTGTGATAACCAGACCGCTGTTTCCAATACTTATTGGAACCGGACACCTCCGGGCAACCAGCCGCGAGATTTCGGGAAGGGGATGAGCTCAAACGCGAGTTTAATCTGAATTGCATAGTAACAAGACCTCGTGTCATAGCGCCATCGCCAGATACCTCTATGAGACTTCGGCGTGTTTATTTGAGTAAGTTCGGGAGCACTTCTCCACCGGTAACATTAGATAAACTTAACTCAGCAGCAAGGATTTTCGGCGTCTTGGTATCGACCGCTAAGTGTAACTTTCGCCATACTCTAAGCTTCCCATCTGAACAAGGTTTTTTACTTCCTACTTACCTTCACCATAAACCTTGATGCCTCTCTACTCAATGGCTAGGCACTGCATTGCGCCTCTTGTTTTTGTTTTAGATGAGATATCTACCTCTTTTGCATGGCGAATGATACTTTTGTTATGTGGGCAGCTCAACGGAACATGAAGCTAGCCTAAATATTGAATCGATAGACCCTTGCAGCGATCTCAATGGCATAGAGAAGACTCGTTTCACCATTAGCGCAGTGGTAGTAATAACTAAATCACTGAATCGACGTGACCTACCACGCTGGTTCTGTTTGCTTTACGTCCCCCCACTTATCGCCTCGGGACCTATCAGAGCTAATAGGAACTAATACAGGTAAAGGAGACCTCTTTTTATTTGTACTGCAATTTATCTAACTCATAATTGTCCGTGCGACCTGAAGTCGTATGAAGCGTTGTTCACCACGCAGAGTGAACCATCTGTATCACCAGATGACCCTAAGATCCTGAATAAAGCAGCGGCTCTGACAACGTAACGAAGCTTGGTCGTTAGGCTGAGCGGGAGCAAAATCGTGAGAGGATGTTCCTCCTGATAACCTCAAAATCGGGTGAGTGCTAGGGAGTCAATATGATGAATGTAATGTGAATCCATTTAAGGCGCGTTATGTGATGAAACAGCGGAAGTGGTTAATACGCTGTAGCCAAAAGGCAACGAGAGTCGGAAAGAGATTGGACAAGGCTCTTTCGTGGTCATTGTAC
>NZ_JBFRTD010000052.1:0-100341 GCF_041473955.1 Vibrio sp. 10N.222.54.E6
AATGAAAATGCGATACTAGCTCAGTTGGTAGAGCGCAACCTTGCCAAGGTTGAGGTCATCGGTTCGAACCCGATGTATCGCTCCAAATTTTGTAATGTTGATTCATTTTGACATTAAGATGGTGTTTTACTTTTCAGTAATCGGCATCGCAATAAAGAATTGCGTGCCCTGGTGGTGGAATTGGTAGACACAAGGGATTTAAAATCCCTCGGCGTTCGCGCTGTGCCGGTTCAAGTCCGGCCCGGGGCACCATCTATTTGATTGTTACCTTGTTGGGTAGTAATCAACAGAGTCGTTCTCTTAAAACACGACTGAAGGCGCCTTGGCAGAGTGGCTATGCAGCGGATTGCAAATCCGTGGACCTCGGTTCGACTCCGGGAGGCGCCTCCATCATTTAGAAAGCCCGATCAGAAATGGTCGGGCTTTTTTCATCTCTATAGTTTGCCAAATTATGCTGTTATAGGATGTCGCCATCGGAATAACAAATTTTTAGACATTCAATGTAGACAGTTGGTGAGTGGCACGGTTCTTCCCAACATGTTGCACTTTCCTCTACATTGAAAATATCCAATCCATTCTCATTTTAGATTTCTTTATTTTCAAGCCAGCATAACAGTTGATCATATACTTACTGAAGAAAGAGCCAGCATAATATTAAGCCGTTACAGCGAACCTCAATAAGTGTAAATACCATACCTGGTACCACCAGGGAGCTACTATAAGTTACATCCACATTACTCATATGTTAGCAAACAAGGGCTTTAATACGTAATTAAGTCTAAAGACAGAGTCGCCTAATTACACGAAGTCTCCCTCGCAAAATGTTGTAATAATTATGTTTATTAATAATAAAACTAGCGTTGTGAATCCAAATAATAACAGGTAGTAAGCGCTTTATTTAAACTTTAGTATTTAATATCGAAAGTACTAAATAACCGTAACTATGTAGGTTGTAATGAAAAGTAATCCTGTATCTATTCTTAACGGTAAAATATCCGGCCTACGCTATGGTCCTTTATCAAAGTTAGAAGTTACTCACGAATTAGGGCGGTTTGTAGAGGTAATGTCTAAATGTAATCAACGCAGTGATCTGAACATAGCTTCGTTTTTACACTGGATAAAACCAGCGGTAATTCATAGGCAATATAAGTTTTTAAAATTACCTAGCGATGTCGAATTTACAGGGTACGTTATTTGGGCATGGGTTGATGAATTAACGTTATCAAATTATATGACTCGACCTAGGTTCTCACTGAAGCCAATGAATTGGAATGAAGGGAGCAACTTAATAGTTGTGGACTGGTTTGTAGAGAAAAATAAGATCAGTCAGCTAAAAGAACTGTACAAGTTTTTCTTATCATCTACGAATCTTACTCTTGGTGAAGTGAATATTTGTATTCGGGATACTCAAGGAAATATAATTAAAACAAACAAACGGAGTCTGTATGGGTATTGAACTACTGAAAACATATAAGCTAGTTGGAACGCATAACACTCCGAGTGTAGGCAATGACTTGCCAGAAGAGTCCTTTGTTTCATTTTATGCTTATAAATTAAACGAAACTGAAGTTGTTTGGATTAATAGAAATCTAATTGAAGAATACAACATAGCGTTTGATGAAAATTTTCTTAAAGGAGAGTTGATTGACAATTTTAGCTACGTATCCAAAGGATATGCTAAGAAACAAAGAATGGAAATTAATGATAAAAAACAGTTCATGGCAGATCAATATGGTTCTCGACATGAGGTGTGCAACGGTGGTAGCGCTAGATGTGGATTAAACGGACATTTTCAAATTAAAGGTATTGGGCCCAACCCTTTAGTCGCTACGAATATATCTGAAAGTCACTCACATGGCAAATTATTTATTGATGAGGCTATTAGTGAAGCGATTTGGGGCGAGATTTGTCATAAGCATTTACCTTACGGAGCAATACGAACGTTAGCCATTATCAAAACCAATACAAAGCATAAATTTGGATATTTAGATGAAGCCCCTTACAAACACTGTGCTTTAGCAATAAGGGAAGTTTCAGTACGTCCCGCACACTTTGAGCGATGCACATTTTTCTGGCCAGCGGTGAATTATAGTTATCTTCGTGATAATGATGCTAATCGTGTGAGGAAGGCTTTACCTTACCTATCCAAGTTTCTGTTAGGTGGGGTTGAGGGTGCGTCACTTAGTGATGCTTTCAATAAAATGATTGATCGACTGGCCTGCCAGATTGCAGCATCGAGAGTTAAAGGTATTCCACATGGCTCTTTAACGAGCTCGAATATATCGGTTGACGGTCGATTTTTGGACTTTGGCACTATAACAGCTGTACCCGATTTCGGTAACTATGTACTGGCAAATGGTGTCGGGGCTGTATGGGATGACCATGCGCTCATCGAATCATGGCTCGTTAACTTCATTGATACTCTTAATCATTACTCGGAGGGCGACTTGACTCCAACTCAAGTTCGAGAGCACTCGTTTGGGTTTACAAGGTTACTTGATGAATATGAGAACAAGTTTTTGTTAATTGAGCTAGGGATTAAAGAACATTCAGGTTCTAATTTACAACAAGCGGGTCGTTTGAAAGAGCGACTAAAAAATGAGGATCGTAAGGTGATTACTCGTTTTAATGATCAAGAATTTCGAGAGAGCGTTTTAATAGAAGCAAAGAAACTTGGTCTTGATGTTAAGTCTGTTGAGTTCCCTTTACGAGATGCTAAATATTCAGCATTTTCCCTGCTTCAAGGCCACTTGAATACTAAGTACGACTATCAAACTGTTAGTCGCCTTGTTAATTGTTACTTAGCGTAAGTGAGATAGTTATGGTTGATGTAATTGAAGTGATTTTAATCGCAACATCTTTGTTCTCGTTTATTACAACCTTAGTTTTATTTGGGTTTTATAAACTGAAAAAATCTAAGTCTAAAAATAATAATGATCCGAAAGTTTCGGCCTTTTTACCTTTCTATAATGAAAACGAAGAACACCTAGTTTGCGCACTAAATAAGCTAAACGATCAAAATTATCCAAGTAAAATACAGGTAATTATTATTGATGATGGCTCCACAAACAACGCAATCAGTAGAGTTAAAGGGTGGATTGATAATACAGAGATGAACCATGACTTCCAAATAATAGAAAGGTCAGTAAATGGTGGTAGAAAAGGCTTCGCTTTAGATCATGTACTCGACCTTGGTGTAGCCACTGGTGATGTTTATGTTGTGGTAGATAGTGATACTTATATCGAGCCCAATGGGATCTATGAGTTGGTAACCAAGCTTTGGTCTGATGAAAAATACGCCGCGGTTTGTGGATATATTACACCAGAGAATCATGAAGATAGTTTTATAGGTAAATTGCAACATTATGAACATATCAGCTTTTATGGAGCGATAAGAGCAGCGCAAGATAAGTTGGGTTGTGTACCAGTACTAGCGGGTGCATTCGTTGCTCATCGAGCTTCAGTGGTGAAGAAGTTAGGGGGCTGGAGCGAGTGGTTAGTCGAAGATATAGCGTGGTGCTGGAAAGCAATATCAAACGGCTATCGCACGGGCTATGCACCTAAAGCAAAGGCAACAACGCAATGTCCAACGGACGCAAAAGGATTATTTAATCAACGGAGGCGCTGGGCTCGTGGCCGAGTTGAAGCTTATACAGAAGCGTGGAAGACGCATTGGGTAGCAGGTCTATGCGCATCCCCTTGGTTTCTATTGACTGCGGTACAGTACATATTTCCATCTAGCATTATTTTATTTGGCTTTATGATTGCATTGGGAATTTGGATTCCCATTGTAATCGGCGCTGCCAATATAATGATTTACTTTTTACTAGTGCAGTCCTATATAAAAGATTTTGATTTATCTAGTGATTTGTCAAATCGGCAAATGTTTAAAGCACCAATATATTCAGCATTGCTAGAGTCTATAACATGGCTTCCAAATTTACTTGGTTATTCAGATGAGATTTTGGGCAAGAAAAAAGGCTGGTTAACAAGATAGTTTCTATGAGCGCAGTACTCTTTACTGTAATTTAATATAAGGAAATAACTTATGTATAACTTAAATGTTGAAGAAATTTCAATGGTTGATGGTGGTGGTGATGGGAACGCTAGTGATTATCCAGCATCTCCAGGATCAAATAGACCAATGTCTCAGACCAAAGGAGCTGCAACAGCTGCTTCTGCTGCGGCATGGGCTGGCGCATTTGCTGGATGTATGGCTGCAACTGGTGGACTTGGTGCTATCGGCTGTGCAGCAGCTGCAACAGCAGCAGCCGCTGGAACTGGAGGCGCGGGAAATACCAACTAACTAATAAGCTACAGCCCTTAAATCAAGGGCTGTATAATATAGGAGAAATTTATGGATGTTAAACATCTTTTCCCTAACGAACAATGCAGAGTATTAAATGGCTCAATTATTGTTTTTAATGGTTCAATATTCGGTGGGGTTAGAATTAAGCAGAATGAAGAAGGATATATTGTTTGTTCTTCATCTGAAATCAAATCTATTTCTTTGGTCTTAATGGTATTTTCTATTTTGTTGATGTTCTTTGTAGTTCGACTTGATATGCCATTATTTTATGTAGCGTTGATTTTAGGGGTGATCGTTCAATCATTATCTATTGTTATTACCGAATTTCGCATTCTTTATATTAAAACAAGAATTTACACATGTTATGGTAATTTACATGATAATTAGAGATATGGAATGTAAAATGAAATTTTTTGTAATAAATTGGGCATTGACGAATAACTGCAACTACAAGTGTAGCTACTGTCACTCAGATCTGCATAGTGGCTCGATTAAAGCTCCATCGTATGAATTTGTAGTTCAGTTTATAGATGAAATATTTAAATATTCCAGAAAGTTGGGACTGAAACCATATTTTGAATTTGGTGGCGGTGAAGTGACTATACTTAGATATTTTAGTGACCTAATCAAATATATCCATAAAAATACTGGGTTAGTCAGCATTGTTTCAAATGGTTCGAAATCTTTGAAGTGGTGGAGTGAAAACGGTAAATTTTTAAATGGTGTAAGCTTGAGCTACCATTTAACAGATATCAAGAGCGAGTCTCATTTTATTGACATATCAAAGGTTCTTGAGGCGTCTCAAGCCACTCGCTTTCACGTCAATATAATGATGATTCCTGAGCGGTTTGATGACTGTTTAGAGTTTGCAAACCGGCTAAAACAAGAAGTTCGTTGCTCTATAGCTTTGCAGCCACTTTTTGAAGGCTTTGGACATGGTGGGATTACTAATAAGTACTCATATACGACCAAACAAGAGCAAATAATGAAAGACTTCAGAGGGCGACCAGAGATCAAAAAGCTTCCTCCAGCAATGGCTGAGTTAGAAGTAAACTATGCAGATGGCAAAACCGAGAATCTATCCACTTTTGATTTAATTGCCAATGATCAAACTAATTTTGTTGGTTGGGATTGTTATGCAGGTATTGATAGCTTAGTCGTTACGTTTAGTGGTGATATTTATCGTTCTTGGTGTATGCAAGATGGCCCCATTGGCTCTATTTATGATGAAAATGTTGAGCTTCCTACCAATCCAACCAAGTGTAGAACTAAAATTTGTCAATGCGGTGTCGATTTGTCGGCGAAAAAAGTGAATACAAAGTTGATTTCAAACAAGCAACAAGAAATTGCTGTTATACAGCTTTAGCATCGTTTGTTAAGGGAAAGGATTACCCGTGGTAACAAGAGCTAAGCATTTATATAGACCAGAGTATTTTGAGGCGCAGAAATCAGACAATCAAGGCTCAATTTTAATTGACGCTTCGTTGAATCAGCATATGTTTTTAGCTGCATCAATATTTGTTCTGATGACTATTATTTTTTTCGTTGTTTTTGCCGAATATACACGCAGAGATACACTGAACGGAGTGGTAAGTCCGACTGGCGGTATTGTGAAGGTACAGGCTAATGATGAAGGGTATGCTGAAAGTGTATTTGTCACTGAAGGCCAGACAGTGTTCTCTGGAGAACCTCTATATGAGATAAAAACAGAGCGTTATGATGAGTTTGGGCAGGGCGTGAAAAAACGCATTGTTGCTACCATTGAAAGTCAAATTACTTTGCTAAACGAACGTCGAGATAAAGAAATAGAGAAATCTCGGCATCAACTAAAAGTCATTGATGATGACTTAGTTCGTTTGTCAGAAGAGGCCGGCATACTGGAAGTTGTCGTTGATTTATCTGAACAAGAGCTAAGCCTTGCTCAAAGTTTGGTTGATAAACAACAAGTATTGGTCAACAAGCAGTTCATTTCTTCTATTGAACTTCAAAGACAAAGACTCGAGTTAATAACACTAGAAGCTAAGGTACAAACACAGCACCTTAGTTTACAGAGATTGGTCAGAGAAAAGGCCAAGTTGGAAGATACGAAAGATACGTTACAGTTAGAACTTGACATTACCCTCCAGGAAATAGACCGCCAGCTTCAACAAATCGCTCAAAGTAAAATCGAATACTTTTATCAAACAGATACTCAGGTTGTATCACCGATTAACGGTGTGGTTGCGTCAATTTTCGTCAAGGAAGGTCACTCAGTTAATAAAGGTCAACCTCTACTCGTTGTTATTCCTGAGGGTGAAGAGCCTGTCGTTGTTGAGCTTTATGCGCCCAGTCGCAGTATAGGTTTTATTAAAGAAGGTCAGAATGTTCGTTTACGGTTTGATGCGTTTCCCTATGAAAAGTTTGGTGTTCAGCAAGGTGTTGTCGACTCCATATCAAAATCTGCAGTCTCCGCGGATATGTTACCAAATAGCCCGCTGATCCAAAGTCAGATTTCTCGTACGTATGGTGGTGTTGGGTTGTATCAAGTGAGAGTCACATTAGAGAAGCCAACCATTACTGTTTATGGGGACGAGCAAACGTTTGTTCCAGGAATGACATTAACCGCAGACATTGAACTTGATACACGCAAGGTCTACGAGTGGCTGTTAGAGCCTTTGTACACGATTAAAGGGCGAATATAACCATGCATACAGAAGGGCTTATAGATTGGGGGTGGGGGAGGAAACTCTCTTTGATCCGACAGACAGAAAAGGCGGAATGTGGTATCGCTTGTTTAGCTATGGTTGCCGATTGGCATGGTTATAAAGCCGACCTACGCTCACTAAGGGCAAAATGCGGTATTACTCAGCATGGGATGTCGTTTGCTCGGCTTATTGAGTGTGGTGCACTTCTCAAGCTTTCGGGGCGGGCGGTTCGCTTAGAACTACAGGAATTGGAGCAATTAGCCACACCCTGTATTTTACACTGGAATCTAAATCACTTTGTTGTGTTAAAGAGAGTGCGTGGGAAGAAGATTGACATTCATGATCCTGCAAGTGGATCGTTGACACTAAGTTATGATGAGGTAAACCAACATTTCACAGGCATAGCTCTAGAGCTAACACCAACTCATGACTTCGAAGAAAAAGTGGGAAGTAAAGCCGTTCGGTTATCGACTCTCATTGGTAAAACCGTTGGCTTAAAAGAGGCGTTAGGACGGATTTTTGTTTTCGCATTGGTACTAGAGCTATTAGCGCTTACCTTGCCCATTTTCAACCAAATCGTGATTGATGAAGTATTGGTTGGATATGACAAAAACCTTCTTGTACTCGTCATTGGAGCCATTCTGATAGTAACTGCGACGCAAACTCTAATTGGTCTTGCCCAGCAATGGGCGACAATCAAGCTGTCAGTGAACTTTAATATGCAGTGGGCTGCGAACGTTTTCCATCACTTGTTCCGGTTACCGATAGATTGGTTTGAAAAAAGGGATATAGGGAGTATTAGTGCTAAATTTTCCGCTGTGGATGTCATTCAGCAGACGTTAACAACCAGTGCAATTCAAGCTCTACTCGACTTAGTATTAGTTGTTGGCACTCTGTCGGTTATGTTGGTTTACAGCCCTGAACTCTCATTCATTGCCATCGCTGCTGCGTTAGGTTACATCGCTCTTCGGTTTGCGTGGTTTGGCGCGTTTAAACGCGCCGAAGAAAATACCTGGGAAGCCAGCACTCAAGAAGACAGTTATTTCATAGAGACAGTTCGCGGTGTATTAAGTTTGCGAGTCAATGGGGCGTTACCTTGGAGGGAGTCGTCTTGGCGAAACCTCAATATTAATAGAAGAAATGCGCAGCTACATGAGCAAAAGCTCGGGATGATCTATAACACAATTAATGTGACCATTGTTAGCATTGTGTCTGCGACTGTTCTCTGGTTTGGTGCAAATTTGGTTTTGGATGGACTATTTACTATCGGTATGTTGATGGCGTTTCTTTCGTATCAAGGGCGTTTTTCTGCCAGCATTAGTTCACTAATCGATAAGTATTTCGAGTTTAAGATGCTATCTGTGTACAACGAGCGTTTAGCAGATATTGTCTTAACCGAAAAAGAAACGGATAACGAGCCTGATGTCATAGGGTTACCCGTTGCAATAAATAATCAGGGCGATAATGTTATCGAGTTTGACGAGGTATACTTCTCTTATGGAAAAGACCAACCTCCTATTCTTAACGGTGCAAGTTTTAGTGTAAAAAGTAATGAGATTGTAGCGTTAGTTGGGCCGTCTGGTTGTGGTAAGTCAACCATTTCTAAACTGCTATTGGGTATTTATTCAGTCACATCAGGTAGCATTAATTATTTCGGTAATAAATCGCCTGCCTCCAAATCTCTTAGAGCTCAGGTTGGCGCGGTGTTGCAAGAAGACCAGTTGTTTAGTGGTTCGATTATCGAGAATATTACATTCTTCGCTGGCGATTTAGATGAAGACTGGCTTGTGGAGTGTGCTCGTAGGGCGGGTGTTCACGATGATATCGAAAGCCTAAATATGGGGTACCACACGTTGGTTGGTGAGATGGGCTCTAGTCTCTCAGGAGGTCAAAAACAAAGGATTCTCATCGCGCGAGCTTTGTATAAAAAACCCAAGTTTCTCGTATTGGACGAAGCGACAAGTAGCTTAGATATCTATACGGAGTCGTTTGTCTGCCAGATGTTTAAGGAAATCAATACTCCTATATTGATGATTGCTCACCGCCCAGAAACCATTGCTTCGGCTGACAGAGTATTACTTATGGAGGGAGGTTTGGTTCAGGAAATTCCCAATAATTTTAAGCAGGAAGCTCAAGATGTATAAATCTGAAAGAATACTCTGCCCAGATAATCATTCTGAATTATCTGGTGCTGCATTGATGGAGCAATACAACCAATTTTTTGGTGGAGACGATTGGGTTACGTTCTCTGGATGCCCGGCTGTTACCTTGACTAAAGTAGGAGTTAAAGGCTTCGAAAATTTTCCAGAAGGGGATGAGGCTATTACTATCGATTCTGGTTGTTACATCGAGTCGTCTAACCTTCCTGCTTTCCCTTCCGGCATCACAAAGCTGACCAGCGTTTCAGTTAACGACAGGCCTTTTGGAAAAATAGTGATCGGGCAAGGTTGTGTGCTTCAAGGAACTACTATTTGTGCTTATGAAAAAGTATCTATAGGAAACAATGTTATGTTTGGTCCAAATACAGTGGTTATGGATTGTAGTGGTCATGCTCTTACTAATAGAGGTCATCCAGATGAGCTTGATCGTCTAACAGCTGAGCCCATAACAATAGGCAATGATGTTTGGATAGGTTATGGGTGTATTGTTTTACCTGGCGTTAATATTGGCGATGGAGCAGTTATAGGGGCAGGTAGTGTTGTCACAAAGGATATACCGGCTAATTGTATGGCTGCGGGTAACCCGTGTACTGTAAAGAAAAAGGAATTAAGTTAATCGAAAGTTGAGCTGGCAACATACACATACAAGTTTTCCCTAAACCACCTATTTTGATAGTGCTTCCTGTCACTTAATTTTCCCGAATGACTTGTAGCGGTCAATTGAGCTAGGAGGCACTCCGTTTACATCAAACTCTACAATATTGTGTAATGTCACTGTTGGTTCGTTTTGACTAAATTGTAAACTGGTCAATATTACCTAAAAGACAAAAGCTGATCAGTGAACTGTACTTTTTCGATACTGGATAGCACGTTCAAGCCATCACGTGAAACAACGGTATCATTAAGTTGAATTTTACCATTCCCCAGTTCATGGATCTGGTATTCACTTTTAGGGCCATGGGCGATCACTGTATTTACCCCCGCGTTTCCGGTTACGCGGTTGTCATGCTCGTTGATCTCAATATTCGCATCATTGTTACCTGATAGCGTTAGTTTAGTAAGATATTTAGAGTGATGAGTATAGGACGTCGCTGGGTCATACCTCATTTTAAATGTTCCGGTGAATGTATCGGCAAGGTATGCATCGTAAGTCAATGTTGGAGAGAAAATCTGCTTCACTATCGCTTGTGCATCGGGGTCTTCTTTTGAGAAATCGTCGCGGGTTTTAACTTGGTATAACCCCCACATACCTTTGCCGTTGTATGCTCCCCAAAGCCCGTAGTAGCAGTCAATTACAGCGGCAAAGTACTCTTGATCAACGCTGACTTCTTCTTGCCACTCTTCTAAAATATCACGGGGTGGCGTGTAAGCATGGTGTAATGCTTGTCTCTGTATCGCATTAAATTCTTTTTGAAATTCTGGTAATGCGGTTACTGCATCTTCAGGCGCGTTAAAAACCCCGATGCCATAGTCATGGACTAAATGCAGTATTTCCTCATAAGAGGCGTCACGATGCTCTTCATAATCTTGTTGGACATACCATTCACCGCCTTCAACCTGAATCTCTTCTTCGAACAAGGGCTGCCCGGGCAAGTCATCGTTGTATCGTGGCTCATCGTAATAATTCATTAGCTTTAGTATTGCGCCATTGTTGGCCATCGCGTTTGCAATCTCGCGTTTTGAGTCAGTGCTCCCATACTTAGTGCCATCAACAGGGGTTAGATAGTGGTTGAGAACATTGACGGCTTTGACTATTTGATAATCGCTCAGGCGATCCATAATCAAAATATGGATAGATTTGCCATTCGGGGCATTGACCGCTACATATCGGTTGTAGCCTGCTTGAGAGTATTCAACGAATTGAGAGGGAACGGCTTCAATCGTGACCCCATGTACAACTGACGGTGCTGCGTTTGCCTGATTGAATAGCGATTTATTTTGATTTGAACCGCATCCAATGAGAAAGATAGCTGTCGCTAAGGTAGCTAAAGATAGAGTTTTCATGACACACCTTATTATTCATACGAAGTATCAATATACGGAACTGCAGTGCGTTGTTTAGTGACAGAAGTTGCTGTTAGACAAACCCATACAATACCTTACAAATCGAGGCTTAATTCGTTGCTACTAACTTTACCGGCTGCGAGTGAAGTAAAAATGAAAGCCTCAAATCAATGGGCTTGATTTTGCTACCAAATTTGAGTTCTTTGTTAGGGGGGATGACTTGTCGTTTCAAGATACGTGAGAGTGGCTTGAAGAGTCGTTGAGGATCGGTGATCTAATTCACTTTCAAGTATTTCATAAACCGTATGTGCTTCAAAGTTTGCCAACTGTGGATAAAGCAACGGCTCTTCCAAAAGCAACCCGATCAGTTTCTTCTGGGGACAAACACCGTTAAGCGCAAGTTGATTGAGCGCTGCGTGCTGAATGCCGATATACGAATGTTTGATCAATTCTAATAATTGTTGCTCGTCATTGATGTGTTTTATTAAGCCGACTCTTAAAGATAGGCAGGGTGATGACATCAGTGACAAACGGTTCTGTTGTATCCAATCATCGCCAAGCCAGTCGAGGATGTCGCCGATATTTTCGGATTGCTCATCTAGCAAGAGTTCTAACGTGAGCTGATTAAAGCGTGATGATTGTACATCGGAAAAGCTTATATTGTGTCTACATAAGGCATGAATCAAGGCGTGAAATGCCGCTTTGGTTAGATGACTTATTTTGTCGTCAGAGCAAAGGCCGCACAGCCATGTTTTGTTTGAGCAAAACTCTAGAGCGATCGCTTGATTTTCTAGAGCCTCTATCTTTGCAGATCTGTTAGAACGCTTCTTTACTGAAGTAGAAGTAGATGCGACGGTAGAGTCAGCGTTAGAGATAGCAGGTGAGTGAGCTTGTTTTAATGCATCAAGTGTTGATGTAATAAGTGCTGACTGTTCATTGGTGCCATTGATTACCGTGTTATTCATTTCATCTATAGGGGCGATGCTCGTTGTTGTTCTAGGTTTTAATGAAGAATCCGCAACTATGATACCTGATGTCCCTAAAGTGAGTTCTTTTAAATAGCTTTGGTGGCTAGTTTTTGGGTTTTTCGAAAGGTGTTCAATTAACAGTCGCTTGATAGAGTTACTACAAGCTTCCTGCTGAAGTTGTTGCTGAATAAAGGCAACGCTAAATTGTTCGGAAGTTTCAGTTAATAGGCTGTTTAGGCTGTCGAGTTGTTCTGACTCTTCCAACTTTGAAAACACTTGATAGAAATGGGGTATAAAACGGGCTAGTTGCAACTGTTTATGCTGAGTTTCCAAATTTGAAATCAGTAAAATAACCGCTGCGGTTGCATTGGCTAGATTCGGTTTATTTTGAAGTTGGTCAATGACATGCAGTTTATCTTTGTTACTCAGTAGCCCTATGAGTGAGTTGAGCAGCATACCAGATAGCAGCAATTCAAAATTAAGGTGCTTTATATCTACTAGGTAATTCCATTTCGTTAATTGATGTACAGAGCTCTCTCTGATGGATGGGTCTGAATGAGACAGGCCGTTTAAAAATACCTGCAGATATTCACGACAATCCATTTCAGATAGACGCTGAAATGCGACTTTTTGGCAGCTAATATCAGGGTGTTGTGTGGCTTTGTACAAGACTATTTTGTCTTGAGTGTTTCTCAAAAAAATCCGAGTATCAGCGGTGCTTTTGAGTACGTTGTTTTCATTTAGCAGAGTAGGGGAGTGACGCGAAAGTAAAGCAATGAGTTTGCCTTTTAGATCTGGCTCGGGGTCATTCTGAAGTCGGTGTAGTAAACGCAGAGACTGTTCGTGATCTAGTTGGTGTTTGTGATTGTCTAAAATCCGCGCAGCAATCAAGCTGATGTCATCTCCGTCATTCCAACCCCCATCCCAGTAGTCATTTTCGTCGCATACTGCTTCTAATAATACAGGAACAGCGAGTAGAGAGTGTTGGTTGTTCTCAATAGCCATTAACGATGCCAATTTAATTTCGCTGTCGTCCCAGTATTGATAGCAGTTGAGGATGGGCTCAATAGGCGCTGCATTATCTAAAGCGAGGCATTCAAGACTCGTGAGAACAAGGTCAGGATTCTGGGACTCTAACCTTTCTATAATCAGATATTTAGTGTTTTGAAAACGGCTTAATATTTGTGCTGCCAATACCTGTTCGGATAGGTTTCCAGTCAAGTAGATGTGTTTAACTTTGTGAAGTAATTTATCTAGAGACATATATTCAAGCACCACTGAATTAACAAGTTTGAATAATAACTCTTATCATTTCTAATTGTATGATCCTAATCATATCTTTAATGTTTCATGTGTTAATAATAGGGGTGGATGATAGTAACCCCGAAGGAATGTCGATGAGCATCGCACTAAAAAGCTTGGTAGGAGTGTGTGCCCTTTTCTCTGCAACTCTATACGCCGCTCTGCCCCCTATGAGTATAAATACGGCGAAGGCAGAACTCGGTAAACGACTGTTTTTTGATACGCGCTTGTCCGGGGACGACTCGATATCGTGCTCCAGTTGCCACATTCCATCTAATGGTTTTTCTTACCCTGAACCGTTGAGCCCTGCCTATACGGGGAGTGATGGATTTCGCAATGCTCCAACACTTATTAATACAGCCTATAAAGAGGTGTGGTTTCACGATGGTCGTATTGGCACCAACCTAAACGATGTGGTGCGGGAGAATATCACTGAAGACTGGCTGATGAATATGGACATGCGTTTGATGCAGGAACGCCTCAAACAAGATCCAATATACGTTGAGATGTTTAAAGCGGCCAATCTTGGAGAACCGTCAAATGGCGGAGTACGCAAAGCTCTGCCTGAATACCTAAAAACATTGACTTCGAAAAACGTCCCTTTTGACAAGGGTGAGCTTAGCGACTTAGCCAGCCAGGGAGAAAAGCTGTTCACAGGCAAAGCGGGGTGCAGCCAATGCCATCGTGGTGCTCTGTTTTCGGACGGAAAGGCACACAATACCGGAGTGCCAGAAAATCATGAGATATTTTTAGACCCAATGCGACATCAATCTTTTCTTGCCTACAACATGTTTATGGGTGTGCAAGATTACTTAACGTTAAAGCGCGATGTTGGTGCGCATGTTCAAACTCATAAAGCGGATGGTAGCGATCGCGGTAAGTTCATAACGCCAACGCTGCGAGAGCTCACTCAAACTGCGCCGTATATGCACAATGGCATGCTTACCACGCTTGAAGATGTGGTTGAATTTTATAATCAAGGTGGTGGCGAAGACTCAAACAAAGACTCTCGACTCACCACGCTTTCCCTAACGGACTATGAAAAAAAGGCGCTGGTGGCTTTTTTGGAATCGTTATCTGGAGATGCCCTTATAGGCGAAGAATACGAATGGTTAGACTATGACTTCGGCTACGAATACACGGAGGATTGGTCAAATGCTCGTAACTAAACGCTCTGTATTAAAGGCAGCACTCTTTATTCTTATTGGGATGACGGGGCTTCCCAATGTTGTTAATGCAAAGGTACAGCTTGAGCCTCTAGGGGAGGTGCCTGTGCCTGCGGATAATAAACAAACACCAGAAAAAATTGAGTTGGGAAAGATCTTATTTTATGACGGTCGGCTAAGTGGCGATACGACTAGCCCATGTGCTGGTTGCCATATTCAATCTCAGGGCTGGGGTTTTCCTGATGACCTATCCATGGGATATCCGGGTACGGTACATTGGCGTAATAGCCAAACGATTATTAATGCGGCTTATTATGACAAATTTTTCTGGGCGGGCAGCGCTATGTCATTGGAAGCGCAAGCCAAAGATGCTGCGAAGGGCGCGGTCGCGGGTAATGGTGAAGATGACATCATGGAAGCGCGTTTAGCGTTAGTACCTGAGTATGTTGAACGTTTTAAGCGAGTGTTTGGTGATGATACTCCGAAAATACACAACGCTTGGCGTGCTATAGCCGCGTTTGAACGTACGATGATTCAACGCGACATACCAATAGACAACTATTTACTCGGTGACAAAACCGCTTTGTCTGAGTCCCAATTGAAGGGTAAAGCACTGTTTGAGGGAAAAGCGAATTGCATAGCTTGTCACAACGGGGCTTTGGCTTCTGACCAGAAATTCTACAACATTGGCGTGCCGCCAAGCCCTTGGTGGAATGATGATGGACTGGCACAGATAACGTTTCGATTTGAGCTTTATTCTAAAGGTGTCACCGAAGAGATGTACCGCACTACAAAGGCTGATCCCGGTGCTTACTTTCGTGCAAAACGTAAAGAGATGTTAGGTAAGTTTCGCACGCCAAGCCTACGTTATACAAAATACACTGCGCCCTACATGCACAATGGCACTATTCCAACTTTAGAAGCGGTGATTGATTTCTACGACCGAGGTGGTGTGGCGGATGACGGACGTACTACTGGTTACCCTCAGACAAAATCTGCTTTAATTCAACCTCTCGGTTTAACGGAGCAAGATAAAAAGAACTTACTGAGCTTTATCGAAGCATTTTCAGGTGAACAGATTTTTATTGAAGAGCCGACAATTCCAGAATACCAACCGTTATTTACTAAAGACGAACTTGCTGGAGCAGAAAAATGATCGCCAACTCAGAGCAAAATTCGAGTAAACGACACAACAAATGCATGATGTCACGACGTGATTTTTTACTCTATTCCGGCGCGGCGACTGCCGTCTCTATGGTTCCTCTTACCTTATTTGCAGGAACGGATTCTGAAACTCAGGTTGAAGGTCGTATTGTTGGTTACCCGCGTAAGAAAATCGCAAAGTTAAGTCAACTCAGTAACCACATTCCGGTTCACTTTCAATATCCAGATGAAGGAAAAAACTCGATTGCGATGCTGGTTAAATCCGACATCGAATGTGGCGGTGGGATAGGGTTACAGCGCGATATTGTGGCGTACTCGATGACGTGTACTCATCAAGGTGGGCCTTTAACCGGTGCTTATAAAGCAACAGGGGAGCATCGCATTGTCGGGCAGTGTCCATTCCACCTGTCTACATTTGATTTACGTCGCCATGGCATTATGGTATCGGGTCAAGCCTTTGAGAGCTTACCTCAAGTACTGCTGGAGCTAGAAGGTGATGATATCTATGCGGTCGGGGTTATGGGATTGATCTTTGGTCGAATGGAAAATCTGATCGATGTGGAGGTTAGCTAGATGACTCAATTTTCTTTTAACGATAAATTGGCTGTAAACGATCAATCAGCTTTAAACAGCCAGTATCTGCAACCGACCAGTACATTACTGCCACCTGCTAGTGCGGAAGTCATCACAACAGCGTGTGACTATTGTATTGTTGCGTGTGGTTACAAAGTCTATCGTTGGCCTGTGAGTAGCCCTTCCGGTGGCCCTGCTGCAAGTGAAAATGCATTTGGTGTCGATTTCCCGGTTCATGCTTTGCAAGCTTGGGTTTCGCCACAGCAACACAATATTATTTCGCATAATGGCAAACCACACCATGTGGTGGTGGTAGCGGATAAAGACATACAAGTCGTCAATAAAGGCGGTGATTCTTCGGTTCGTGGTGGACTGCTCGCAAGAAAGCTCTATAACCCAGAAACACCAACCAAAGATCGATTGAAGCAACCGCTTGTTCGAATTAATGGACAGTTGCAACCAGTTGAGTGGGATTTCGCATTGGATATAGCAGCCCAAGTCGGCCGTCATGTGATTGATATGCACGGTTCAAACAGTTACTGCGTGAAAACCTATTCTTATCAGTATATTGAAAACACCTACGCGATAACAAAGTATGCATTGCGTCATGTCAATACCGCGAATTTTTCGTTTCATGATACGCCGTCAGATGTCACCGCAACCCCAGGATTTCGAGATGCGGGTTTTGATAATTTTGCTCCAAGTTATGATGATTGGGGCGCGGCAGATACTTTGATGATCTGCGGAACAGATCCGTATGAGACAAAAACCATCATCTTTACGCAGTTTATTATGCCGGCGGTGCATCGTGGGATGAAAACCGTGATTTTGAACCCTCGTGAAACCGCTGGAATAGCGTGGCTTAAAGCTCAAGGTGGATTGCACCTCGATATTAATCCCGGTAGCGATAATCTTGTGATTGGTGCAATTGCTCGAGTGATCTTAGAGCAAGGCTGGCAAGACAATGAGTGGATTGAAAACTGGGTCAATAATAAATGGGAATCGAGCTCAGGTTTTGGTCAGGGTACTCGTAATACGCCATGGCAATGGAGAACCACTTGGGGCAAATTCCAAACGAATGGCTTTGATGATTATAAGCAATGGAATTTGGAGCAGAAAGAGTACGCACCTGAGTATGCCGCATCGATCGCGGGTATTGATGTGGAGAAGATCCACAAAGCCGCTGAGATGTTGGCAATGCCAGTCAACGGTCAACGAGTTAAAGCCTCAATTGGTATAGAGAAGGGCTTTTATTGGTCGAATAATACCGGGAATACCAACGCCATCGCCTCCCTTGCAACGATAATCGGTACTGGTGGCCGAGAAGGGCGTGTGATTGGTCGATTTGGTGGGCATCAACGTGGTGGACTAGCCGGTGGGAAACTACCAAGGAATAAGTCACCTGAAAAAGTCGCAGGTAGGCGCAGGCGCTCAATAGACACCGATAGATATCTCTATTCCGGGCATACCCGTATGGCCCATGTCATTGGTACAACATGGATTCAAGCTATGTGTAGTAGTTATGGGTTGAAAGAGAAATTCACCGACTTAACAACACGTAATCCTCACCAAGCGATGCGACGTGATAAACAGCACATTATAGATACACTCAAAAAGCGTGCAGATTCCGGTGGAATGGTCGTCATCAATCAAGATATTTATTTACGTGATCCTATTGGTAAACAATTCGCTGATATCATCTTTCCGGCCGCGACTTGGGGGGAAGAGGATTTCATGCGCGCTAATGGTGAGCGTCGTCTACGCCTTTACCAAAAGTTCGCTGATGCGCCGGGTCAGGCTAAGCCAGACTGGTGGATTGTTGCTCAAATGGCTTCGCGAATGGGGTACGATGGGTTTGATTGGCAAAACTCAAATGATGTAGCTGAAGAGTCATCACGATTTAGCCGTGGTAGCCGTAAAGATTTCAATATGATTAAAGTCGCAGCACATGCTGAAGGAAAAACTCTTCATCAAAAGCTCGCTGAATTTGGTACCGAAGGGATCCAAGGGCCTGTTTTTTATAACTATGACACCAAAAAGCTGATTGGCACTAAGCGCCTACATGACACTGAAATGAGTTGGGATGATCTGGTCGATAAAGGGCTGCAAGATGGCCCTCAAGGCGCCAATATTATGCGTAAACAGCTCACTCAATTTAATAGTCAGACGGGGAAGGTCAATCTTCAAAAACATCCTTGGGATCTGTTTAGTGATTTTCATCGTTGGCTTACCCCAAAACAGGACGAGTTATGGTTTTCGAATGGTCGTATTAACGAGATTTGGCAGTCAGGGTTTGATGATACCGAACGCAGGCCTTACATCACTCATCGTTGGCCTGAAAACTGGATTGAAGTACACCCGGAAGATGCGGACAAACGGGGCATAGAAGCCGGAGATGAAGTACTGGTGTACTCGGAGCGGGTGGCCAATTTTAAAGATACGATTCTGGGTATCGAGTCAGACGATTTTCAGTTTAGTAACCTAATGAAAAATGGTCACATTCAACTGGATTACGCGGAGATTAAAGCCGTTGCGATTGTCACCTCAGCCACGAAAAAAGGTGTGTTGTATTGCAATATGATGGACATGAAGAACCCAGCGAATGCTTTAACAACAAGGGTAGTTGACCAAATCAGTGGTAACTACAACTACAAAATGGGCGTCGCCAAAATAAAGAAAATTGGCGAATCAAAATATAAGCGTGAGTTTGAAGGGTTCTCCTTTGCACCACGTAACATTGTGTAAGGGAAGTTTATGTTTGGCGTATTATTGGTTTTGCATGTATTGGCTGCCACCATTTGGACGGGAGGGCACATTATTCTCAGCGTCGTTATCCTTCCTAAAGTCTTGAAACACCGTTCTCCAGAAATGTTATTGGAATTTGAGCAAGGGTACGAAAAGGTGGGAATACCTGCTTTGGTAGTTCAAGTGGTGACTGGGTTGATGCTCGCTTATCACATATTGCCGGACGTTAACTTATGGTTTGATATGTCTATTCCACTGGCTCATGGCATTGCCGCTAAATTGACGTTGCTGTCTCTGACGGTATTGCTAGCCCTAGACGCACGCTTTCGTGTGGTTCCAAAACTATCGAAGGACAACTTGGTTGATATGGCGCTGCACATTGTGCCAGTGACCATTATTTCAATTTTGTTTGTGGTTGTCGGAGTTTCATTTAGAACGGGTTGGCTAGTTTGATCTGCTTTTACGTTTAGTGCGGAATATTTGACAATATCTAAGTTAGATAAGTTAGATAAGTTAGATAAGTTAGAAGAAACAGCGCCAATTCGGCGCTGTTTCTTCTTGTTACTGACCCCTTGCCTGTCTTCAGGCTAGCATTCCTATCACACATCAACAGAGAGCTGATGCTTCAAGACAGGGACAAAGGTTATTGAATTTTTTGCTCTGCTTGATCGAGCAAGCCTTGCATCTTTTTCTGAGCTCTGCGACTCACACGTTTTTTGGCCGCGGTGCGAGCTTCTTCTAAGTTAACACTAGGATCACCAACAACCACAAGTGCCACCATTCCGTGTCGGTGATGTACTTTACATTTTATGCCATAAACTCCGGGCTTATCAAAAGTGACTTCCTGAGCGTTTGACCCGGATATCATAAGAGGTTTAGCACCGTCAGGAAGCATCCCTTGAATGCTATGAGCAGTATGAGAGCCAACGGTTCCTTTAAAAAGCACCTTGTCACCAGGTTCGATTTCTACGTAATCAGGAATGAATTGGTACATCTTGTCGATGTTTTCAGAATTCATGTCCATCACTTGTTTGATGACCTTTGTTTCAGCAAACGCAGGGGCTGCAATAATAGATAGGATTAGTAAAATTAGGCGCATCGTATTCACTCTGTTAAATAAGAATTATTTTCAACAATGCTAATTTATTCAGGGTTTGGTTGGAAGTTGATTTTTACATCACACATGTGAATCAAAAGGGTTCTTGTGTTAGATCAAGCAAACAAACCGATGACCCAAGTTATAAACTGAGTTCATCTCGACATTAAAGGGCGAACAGCTTTGTTTACATTACGAATAGGTAGGAGTGGTTTTCACAATTACACATAGTTTTTCACGCAAACGGTGTTCTACATGTATTTATAGGCTTCTATATATATTTATAAGAAGCTAAATGAAAATGATTGTCATTTACTTACGTTGTTGGTAACCTGTTGTGAAAGTTTACAACCTACTTCTTAATGCGTTGAAGTGTATATAAAACCCCGCTAAACCCTACCAAACCTACGGTTATTCGTTTGCTTTGACTGATAATTAAGCAGTTCTACCTCTTTTGTTCTACCCCTTTTGGGTAGTTCGATTTCGTAATTGATTTACATCATATTTTCATTTTCTTTCATAATTCATTATTCGTGTAGTTAAGAAATATATAACCTTCAGGAATTCTTATGAGCAAGATGAAGCTAGTCGTAATCGGTAACGGGATGGTAGGCCATCGCTATATCGAAGATTTAGTCGAGAAGACAGATGTCGCTAACATGGACATCACGGTGTTCTGTGAAGAGCCTCGCGTAGCCTATGACCGTGTACACCTTTCTTCTTATTTTTCACACCATACTGCGGACGAACTTTCTTTAGTTAAAGAAGGCTTCTACGAGAAACACGGCATCAACATGCTGATCGGCGAACGTGCAATTAACGTTAACCGTGAGAAAAAGACTGTTTACTCAAGCACAGGTCGTGAAATTCAATACGACAAACTTGTTCTTGCAACTGGTTCTTTCCCATTCGTTCCGCCAATCAAAGGTCACGAAGGTAAAGACTGTTTCGTTTACCGTACAATCGAAGATTTGAAAGCGATTGAAGCAACCGCGAAGAACTCAAAGTCTGGTGTTGTTGTCGGTGGTGGCTTACTTGGCCTTGAAGCGGCGGGCGCACTGAAAGCACTTGGCGTAACCACACACGTTGTTGAGTTCGCTCCTAAGCTAATGGCTGAGCAACTTGACCAAGCGGGCGGTAACCAACTTCGTCAAAAAATCGAACGTATGGGCGTAAACGTTCATACAAGCAAAAACACGCTAGAAATTGCTCCTGAAGGCACTGAAGCTCGTAACGTGATGCGTTTTGCAGACGGAACTGAGCTAGAAACTGATTTCATCGTATTCTCTGCTGGTATTCGCCCACAAGACAAACTTGCTCGTCAAATGGGCCTAGGTATTGCACCTCGTGGCGGCATCGAGATTAATGATCACTGTCAAACGACAGACAAAGATGTTTATGCAATCGGTGAGTGTGCGTCTTGGAACCAAACGTTCTACGGCCTTGTTGCTCCTGGTTACAAAATGGCGACCGTTGCTGTTGACCACGTTGTTGGTAACGAAAGCACATTTGAAGGTGCCGACATGTCAGCGAAGCTAAAGCTTCTTGGCGTAAAAGTAGGTTCTATCGGTGATGCAAACGGTCGTACACCGGGTTGTAAGAGCTACGTTTACCAAAACGAAGAGTCTGAAGTTTACAAACGCATCATCGTTTCTGAAGATAACAAGAAACTGCTTGGTGCCGTAATGGTCGGTGACACATCTGATTATGGCGATCTTCTACAGCTAATGCTGAATGAAATCGAGCTACCAGAACACCCAGATGCATTGATTCTGCCTGCTCACGCGGGTGCAGAAAAACCAACACTTGGCGCGGATTCTTTACCAGAAACTGCCGTTATCTGTTCTTGTTTCGATGTAACGAAAGGCAAGATCGCTCAAGCGGTTGCTGAAGGTCACCACACCATTGGTGATATCAAAGCAGTCACTGGCGCAGGTACTGGTTGTGGTGGTTGTATTCCACTTGTGACTTCAGTGCTAAACGCTGAACTTGCTAAAGCCGGTGTGGAAGTGAAGAACGACGTTTGTGAGCACTTTGCTTACTCTCGCCAAGAGCTTTTCCACCTAATTCGCATCGAAGAAATCAAAACATTCGATGAGCTACTAGAGAAATACGGTAAAGGCTACGGCTGTGAAGTATGTAAACCTCTAGCGGGTTCTATTCTTGCTTCTTGCTGGGGTGAACACATCCTTAAGCCTGAACTAGTGAAACTGCACGATACCAACGATAACTTCCTAGGTAACATTCAAAAAGACGGCACTTACTCGGTTATCCCTCGTATGGCTGGTGGTGAAGTAACACCTCAAGCACTTAGTGTTCTTGCGGATGTGGCGGCTGAATACAACCTGTACACCAAAATCACGGGTGCACAACGTATCGGTCTGTTTGGTGCTCAGAAAGATGACTTACCAGCAATCTGGAAGAAGTTAATTGCTGCGGGTTACGAAACGGGCCAAGCTTACGCAAAAGCACTTCGCATGGCTAAGACATGTGTAGGTTCAACTTGGTGTCGTTACGGCGTTCAAGATTCAGTTGGCCTAGGCGTGATGATCGAGAACCGTTACAAAGGCATCCGTACTCCTCATAAGATGAAGTTTGGTGTGTCGGGCTGTACTCGTGAGTGTGCTGAAGCTCAAGGTAAAGATTTAGGTATTATCTCGACTGACGCGGGTTGGAACATGTACGTGTGTGGTAACGGTGGTATGAAGCCTCGTCACGCAGACCTACTGGCAAGCGACCTAGACCAAGAAACACTGTTGAAATACATCGACCGTTTCATGATGTTCTACATCCGCACGGCTGCGCCACTACAACGTACTTCGGTATGGATGGACAACCTAGAAGGTGGCGTTGACTACCTACGTGAAGTGATTGTTGATAACAAACTTGGCATCAACGACCAGCTTGAAGCTGACGTGGCTGGCCTAGTGGGTAACTTCGCTTGTGAGTGGACTGACACTATCAACGACGAAGCTCAACTTAAGCGCTTCTCACACTTCATCAATGCTGATGACCGTGATGAAAACGTTGTTTTTGTTGACGATGGCCGTGAACAACACCGCCCAGCAACATTCACAGAAAAACACCCAGAAGCGAAGGGCGATATCCTTCACGTTGAACTGGTTTAATTGGGAGACGACATCATGGCATTTACCAAAGTTTGTAAGATCGAAGACATTATTCCAGGTACCGGTGTTTGTGCGTTGGTTGGTGGTGAGCAAGTTGCTATTTTCCGCCCAACTAAAGCCGAAGAAGTGTTCGCTATTAGTAACACTGACCCGTTTTTTCAATCAAACGTTTTATCTCGCGGTTTAACGGTTGAGCACAAAGGTGAGCTTTGGGTGGCAAGCCCACTTAAGAAGCAACGCTTTAACCTAGCAACAGGTGTGTGCATGGAAGACGAGAGCTTCAGCGTGAAAGCGTATAAAGTTCGTATTACCAAAGGTGCTGTTGAAATCTCAGCATAATCGAATACGTAACAAGATTTGATAGATCAAGGGTTCTAGTTCCCGACATTGCCTTAGTTCGGCAGCTAGAGCCTTTTCCCATCCAATTTTAACTTTTAATTTTAACTTTTTAAGGACAACCTTATGTCTCCTGATTTTAAACCAGCTGAATTCGTTCAAACGATGATCGATGTGGGTGAAGCGAAAACGAAAACAAGTACTCGCGATCTTCTTATTCGAAGCACAATGGCAGGCATCATTCTTTCTCTTGCTGTTGTTGTGGCAATTACGACTATCGTGCAAACAGGCATTGGTATTGTTGGCGCTCTAGTATTCCCAGTGGGCTTCGTCATTCTAAGTGTTATGGGCTACGACCTAGTAACGGGTGTATTTGGCCTTGCTCCTTTAGCGAAATTCGATAACCGCCCAGGTGTGACTTGGGGCCGTGTTCTACGTTGTTGGGGTATTGTTGGTCTTGGTAACCTTATCGGTTCTTTAATTGTTGCAGTGTTAGTGGCAATTTCACTTACAGGTAACTTCTCTTTAGATCCAAACGCAGTAGCACAAAAGTTCATTGCGGTTTCTACAGCTCGTAGCTTAGGTTTTGAAAACATGGGTATGGACGGATGGATCACGTGTTTCGTACGCGGTATCTTCTGTAACCTAATGGTATGTCTAGGCGTGATTGGTAACATGACAGCACGTACTGTGTCTGGTCGTGTAGCAATGATGTGGTTCCCAATCTTCATCTTCTTCGCACTAGTATTTGAGCACACAGTGGTAAACATGTTCCTATTCCCACTGGGTATGATTCTTGGCGCTGACTTCGGTATCGCGACATGGTTGAACTTCAACCTTATCCCAACAATCTTAGGTAACATCGTTGGTGGCCTACTGTTAACGTGTGTTCCTCTATACCTGACTCATGCTAAAACAGCTCCTTCTCTAGGCGCGAAGTAATACGGTAAACGTAAGTTAGTATGAGATTGAAAGCCCCAACAACGTGTTTGGGGCTTTTTTAGTTTGAAAGCTGTCAATGTATTCTCGGGCAGAAAACACCTTAGTTATCATAGATGCGTTGTTTGCTATTGAGCAAAACATCCGCAATAGATTGTTTTGTTATAATTATTTCTATCTTCGTTAGTATTTAGACTGAATATTTATTTCAACACCTGATAGTCTAAGAGTTAAGGATTTTGATAAGTCATCATGAATACAGTGACTTATCACATAGATTGAAGCTTGAGATAAAACAAGCAAACCTTCGGAGCGCAGAATGTCAGAAGTATCGTCATCGAATGTTAAAGAAGTAAGCAATGGATTTGTTTCATTGGTAGGTGCAGGTCCGGGCGACCCAGACCTACTTACACTAAAAGCCGCACGAGTGATTCAACAAGCAGACGTTTTGGTTTATGACCGCTTGGTATCAAAAGATATCTTAGCGATGGCTAATCCAGAAGCTGAAATGTTGTATGTGGGTAAGAAGCTCGATCACCACTGCGTACCACAAGATCAGATCAACCAACTATTGGTGACCAAAGCACAAGAAAACAAGCACGTTGTGCGTCTAAAAGGTGGTGATTCGTTTATCTTTGGCCGTGGTGGCGAAGAGTGCGAAACGTTAGCTGAGAATGACGTGAGATTTGAAGTGATTCCTGGCATTACTGCAGCCGCAGGAGCGACCGCATATGCGGGAATTCCATTGACTCACCGTGACCACGCGCAAAGCGTACAGTTTATTACGGGTCATTTGAAGAAAGATGGCGAAGATATTGACTGGCGTTCTCTTGCTCAACACAATCACACGATCGTGTTTTACATGGGCTTGAAAGAGAGTCCGAATATTCAGAAGAATTTACTCGATAACGGTATGCGAGAAGACATGCCAGTTGCGATTATCGAAAATGGCACTCGCCAAGAACAGAAAGTGTTTAGAGGTGGGCTACGTGACCTAGCTGATCTTGCTGGCGTTGCAAAGAGCCCAGCACTGATTGTGGTTGGAAGTGTTGCTCAGCTCCATGAAAAACTGGCTTGGTTTAACAAGCCAGCTTAAGTGATTGATGATCAAGCTTAGCTGACTAAGAATCAAATACTGCAGCGGCTACTCTGTCGCTGCATTTCTTGTTGGCGCATGGGCATTTCGTCAATAATATTGGTGATTAAACTCCAGTCGGTTTTACCACTCCACCTGTGTTTCTCTTTCCCGTCTTTGCCAATCAACACGGCAGTGTGTGAACCTTTGGGTATTCCATAACTGTTAGTCACTGCATCCAAATTAAACTCTTCAACTAACCATGCAGGAACGGTGTAGCCGCTTTCGGCGATGACCATGATAACTACATCTCGCTCGTCCAATTGACAATTGTTAATCAAGACTTCATTGAGAAACTCTTTTACGATCGAATCTTCTGTTGGAGCGAAATAAATAACACTGCGGTGTGGCAGAGCCTTGGAATGAGAGTAGGCTGGGTAGGCGTGTAACGAGTTGACCGACAGAATCATAAACATAACCGTGCTTGTTATTAGAGCGTTCAGTGGTTTGGAAATTACGTTTGTTCCCGATGCCTTAGTTATCGCTGCCTTAGTTATGGCAGCGTTAGTTATTGCCGCGCAGCAACGTGTCAATACTGAGTCAAAGGTGTCGCTGCCAAGGCATGATCTGATTATTTGTCGGTACTGCATGTTCCACCTTCCTCGGTAAACTCAAACAAGCTCTAAGTTAATGGCAACTACGTTAAGCTAGCAATAGCTACGCTAAGCCAATAATAAGTACGTTAAGCATAGCCAATGAGTTCATTTTTATTAAATAAAGCGACTCGCATTTTAGAAGTGAATAGAATAGGGTATACGGAAAATCTAAAGGTATGAATTTATGGAAAACATAGCAATTTTGGTCGACGTTCAGAACGTTTACTATACAACACGCGATAAATACCGTTCTAACTTCGACTATAACCAGTTTTGGTATGTTGCCACGGAAGGACGTAACGTTGTCGAAGCCAATGCTTACGCAATCTCAAGCCAAGATCCTAAACAGCGCCAATTCCACCATATCCTTCGTGGTGTTGGTTTTAATGTGAAGCTAAAACCGTTTATTCAGCGTCGTGATGGTAGCGCCAAAGGGGATTGGGATGTCGGTATCGCGTTAGACGCGATAGAGCTTGCGGAGACGGTTGATACGATTGTTTTGGTATCAGGAGACGGTGATTTTGAAATCTTGGTAGAGCGAATCAAAGAGCGTTTTGGAAAGCCTGTTGAAGTGTATGGCGTTCCTGGGTTAACAGCTCAAAATCTTATCGATTCTGCCTCAAAATTTGTACCGATTGAAAAAGATTTTCTTCTATAGAGGAAATCACGCACTTTATAATTGAAATCAATAATAACGATAATTAGAATGCAAACAGTTCTTATTTATCGGTGTGTGAAATGTCTCGTGTTTTAGTTGTTGATGATGATATTCAGTTGTGTGAGTTACTGGGTGAAGTGTTGGAAAATGAAGGGTATCACGTTGATACCGTTCATTGCGGTGAATCAGCTCTAGAGTTTATTCAATCAAATCCTGTTGATTTAGTCTTACTCGATGTGATGCTCCCTAATTTAAGTGGTATTCAAGTCGCAAGACGTATTTGTCAGCGTTTTGCTACTCCTATCCTTATGCTAACTGCGCTTAATGATGATGCCTCCATGCTAGATGGCTATCAAGCCGGGGCAGATCAATACATCGCTAAGCCTTTCAATGTTCCTGAGCTTTTGACCCGGATTAAGGTGATCTTACGCCGAGTTGGGTTTGAGCGACAAAGACAATCAATGGCTTCATCTAATCAAGGTTTGTGCGAGCAACTTACCCGTTTACCTTTAACCGGCACTGAAAAAGAGTTGCTCGATTATCTGATCAAAAATAATGGAATCGTTGTATCAAAATCTGACTTGCAAGTACATGTATTGAAGAAAGAACTGTGTCCATTCGACCGTAACTTAGATATGCATATCAGCAACATACGTCGAAAATTGGTGCAGGCTGGCTTATCAAAGCAACATATTAAAACTGTGCGCGGTCAAGGCTACAGCTACCTAGAGTCGGTAGGAGCATGAGTAACTGGTTTCTACGGTGCCCTGATTTCGTTATCAAGCGTAAGGATGGCTTAACGTTTCAGCTGTTCAGTTGCCTGACCGTGATTTTAGTCAGTATCCTCATCCTTCAAGGTGTCGCAGAACGAGCGCTGATGAAAGCCTTGTTGAAGGTACCTGAACCTGTCAAAGCTGAAATGTTGGATTTGGCTTATCAAGCTAATGTACTGATCGAAGAAGGGGACATGGATGAGCTTGCCGACTGGGGCAATGCCCAACGTTATTATTTATTCATTATCGATGAAAACAACCGACCTATTACCCACCGACACATGCATCCGCATTTTGAATTTAAGTTGAAGTACCTGCGTACATTAGACCATCAACTCAGTGATCGTGTGAGTAAGCCTATCTTCGGCTTGCCACTTGATAACGGCAATACACTCGTGATCCAACTGCCAGGGCAGTTTCATCCAGCAAAATCCTTTGCTCCGTATTCCTATGCGCTGAAAGCTGTGATTGCTTTGATCGTGTTATCGCTCTTTTCCATTATTATGGCGAAAAGTCTGCAGCAGCCACTCGATCGTTTAAGGGAGGCCAGTCGAAGGCTCGCACAAGGAGACTTTTCAGTGAGTGTCGTGTCTGAGTTGGATTCAACTACACGTGAATTCAATGAGCTTGCCAATGATTTTGACCATATGACCTTTGAGATTAAGTCTCTGGCTGAAAAGCAGCGTCGTTTGATTCGTGATGTATCACATGAGTTGAGGACACCGTTAGCAAGGCAGAATCTCGCATTACATTTACTACGTAGTAAGGTCGATGAAAAAAGTATGGGTTTACTCGAACGGATGGAAAGCGAAACGGAAGAGATGAATAAGCTGGTGGGTGAAATTCTTGAGTTCAGCCGCCTAGAAACCTCTCGTTATGATTCTAAGTTAACTCCAATGCATCTTGAGCAGTATTGCTCAATGCTCATTGTACAGATGCAAAATGACTTGAAACCTAATCAAACTTTGACTGGTGATTTGGAAACAGCAACATCAATGGTTAATGTTGATGAGAGGCTACTTTTGAGGGTGATCAGTAACCTTGTAGGAAATGCGATCAAATACGCAGGGGGCAATGCGGATATTGTCGTTAAGACCTACGGGCAGGTTAATGATAAGCGTTACAGTGTCATTTCTGTGGAGGATGATGGTGAAGGTATTCCAGATAACAAGATTGCAGATATCTTTGACCCGTTTACCCGCATCGAGTCAGCCAGAGATAAACAGTCTGGTGGTTACGGTCTTGGACTCGCGATCGTTAAGGAAGCTATGGGAGTGATGAATGGGCATGTTACCGCTGAGAACAGAGAAGGTGGGGGACTTAGAGTGAACCTTATGTTTCCTATCGTAGATTAAGCTTTAGGCTCAGCATTCACGCTCAGCCCCTGTAATGAGAAAATAGATGAGAGTTGAATCGTTTCGGCTCAAAGTGAACCCAATAAAAAACGCCACTGTATCAGCAGTGGCGTTTTTGTATACACGCTTTTCATTATCAGGCTAAGGCACAGCCATTAATTGCGCCTTGGCTTGAAAGTAAGAGCACCAGAGAAGCTAGATTATGCCTGTTGGCGTGCTAGCTTTACTTCTTCTTCTTTCTCACCGGCTGCTGGGTCATTGAAGCGAGCTTCGTCAAAAGATCCTTCAGATTTAGCCACAATGATAGTTACGGCACTATCACCAGTGATGTTTACGGCAGTACGGATCATGTCAAGAAGACGGTCAACACCCATGATTAATGCGATACCTTCGAGCGGCAGTCCAACTTGGTTCAATACCATCGCCAACATAACAAGACCAACACCAGGAACACCTGCAGTACCAACAGAAGCCAGTGTCGCTGTTAGGATCACCATTAGGTAATCACCCATAGTCAGGTCGATGTTGTACGCTTGTGCGATAAACGCCGTTGCAACACCCTGCATGATAGCAGTACCGTCCATGTTGACAGTTGCGCCTAGTGGAACTGTGAACGAAGCGACTTTGTTGTCTACGCCCATGCGGTTTTTAGCCGTTTCCATTGTCACTGGAATCGTTGCGTTTGAAGATGCTGTTGAGAATGCAAACATGATTGCATCTTCCATCTTACGTAGGAACGTAATTGGGCTAAGGCCTGTAAACCCTTTAAGCATCGCACTGTAAGTTACTAAACCGTGTAACAGTAGAGTACCAGCTAACACTAAGAAGTATTCCGCTAGGTTCCAAATCGCGCCCAAGCCAAGGCCTGAGAACAGTTTAGCCATCAAGAAGAACACACCGTAAGGCGCAAGGTTCATCAGAAGAGCGACAAGCTTCATGATCACTTCGTTCAAGTCGGAGAAAACCGCGGCGATACGCTCGCCAGGTTTACCCGCTGCACTGATTGCAATACCAAACAATACAGCAAATACGATAACTTGTAGCGTTTTGCCCTCAGCCATCGCCTGAATAGGGTTGGTCGGGAACATGTCGATGATGACTTGGCCCAAAGAAGGAGCATCAGCTGATTTGAAAGAGCTCGCAGCAGTAAGATCCGCACCCGCTCCAGGTTGGAACAAATTACCGATAGTCAGTGCTAGAGTGATAGCAACAGCAGTAGTACCGATATAAAGAGCAAGTGTTTTGCCACCCATACGGCCAAGAGTTGATAAATCTTTAAGAGAGCTTGTACCGCACACGAGTGAAACGAAGACGAGTGGTACAACAAGCATTTTTAAACTGGCGACAAAGATCTGTCCGCCTACTTCAAAGAGTCCGTTAACGATGTAGTTGTTAACAAATCCGCTGTCTGCAAAAAGGGATTGAATGGCAAATCCCGTTAATATGCCCACGACCATGCCGAGGATAACTCGACCAGTTAGAGACATAGGTTTCTTGGTATTCATTTAGAACACTCCTTATTATTTATAACTTTGATACCTTTCCAAAGTGAGCAGGAGATTAGCAGTCGGTTGTTTAAATCGAAAAACAAAAAATGAGTTTGGAATTACAGATGTGATCATAATCACTGATAATCGTTCAAATAAAACAAATTAAAACAAAATAATTCACCAGTCATTTACATTTATCGAGTGTTTTATACAAAAAATCGTCGTTCTGAAGGTAATAAATAAGATAAGAGGATTTTGTTATAGATGTTTGCTTATTACATTGACTGCGCAAATGGCGGTGTTTCAAAAAGTTTGGCGCATAGAACCGATTTTTAATTCAAGTGCTCGTTAAATGACTGTATTGAATTGGTTTCTTTTAACTGCAGGTTAACGACTCGTCAGCTCGTCTTTACAAAACTTTACGAATGCAAAGAATGTAAATTTAATGCAAATAGTAATAGTTATCACTTATATTCCCCCTCGAAATAATTCAGTGGTACCGGAAACGGTCTAACGGACACATCGAATAAATAACAAAGTGTTCGTCTAAAAGAATAAAAGTGGAGAAAAGGACATGTTTTCAAAAAAGCCATTGGCTTTAGTGATCGGCGCAGTATTAGCTTCACCAGCAGTATTGGCAGAAGCAGTAAAAACTGACGAGCATATGGTTGTTGAAGGTCGTGATTACGGTTATAAAGCCGACACGAATACAACAGCAATGCGCATGGAGGCGACTCAATTAGAGACTCCAGGACAAGTTACGATTATCAGTGAACAAATCATTGATGAGCAACGCGCAAGCACGCTTGGCGAAGTATTAAAAAATGATGCGTCAATTTCAGCGGGTTCTAAATCAACAAACCGTGAGCGCTTCAACCTACGTGGTTTCTCTCTAGGAAGCAGTTCTGGTTACTTGCGCGATGGCGTTCAACACTGGTCTCATTACCGTCAACCGGTAGAACTACTAGAACGTGTTGAAGTACTAAAAGGTCCTGCAGGTTTGCTCTACGGTAAATCAGCACCTGGTGGCCTTGTTAACATGGTTGCTAAGAAGCCTACGTATGAAACTCAAGTTAGCGTAAGCCAAGACATTGGTTCTGACAGCTACACACGTACTACCGCTGATGTAAGCGGTTCATTGAACGATGATCAAACTCTACGTGCTCGTCTTATTGTTTCACAAGAAAACCAAGACTCTTACCGCACACGTTTTGACGGCACAGATGTAGAGACTGACCGCTTTGTTGGTGGCCTATTTGTTGATTACGATATCAACGAAGATGTGATGCTATCTGCGCATTACGACCGTACTCAAGAGTTGGGTGATCTAGATAACGGCTCAAAGATTGATACGAAAACAGGTAAAGCGATTACCCCAAATACGGTTAATGACCAACGCTTCGCACAAACAGACAACGACGTAGCAAACTACGGTGTGGCTGTTACAGCAAACTTGAGCGATACATGGGCAGTTAAATCGGGTATCAGTCGTCAGTTTTACGAACGTCGCCGTACTGAATCAGATAACGTTATTGATTCAAAGAAAGACAGAAAAACCAAGAAAACACTAGGTTATGGTTACAAAGTGTCAGACCGTCATGATGAGTGGACGTTTGATACGGCTTACGTGGATTTTACTGGTGATGTTGATGCATTTGGTGTGAATCACCGTCTGTTGGTGGGTGCAAATGGGTTGCACTACGATTACAAGCGCCTGTACGTATCAGACTATGCTTGTTTTAACGCTTCTGAAGCAGACACAATGAAAGAGTGTGGCAAAGGCTTTGATATGCCTGCAGACATTCACTATAACAACGATGATTCAGTATCACACTCGAAGAGCCAACACTACGGTCTATATCTTCAAGATTTAGTGACGTTCAATGAACAGTGGCAAGCACTTGCTGGTGTTCGTTTCGCTTACGATGATACAACGAGCAGTTCTGGTAAAGAAGAGAGCTACAATAACATCCTACCTAAGTTCGGTGCGATTTACTCTCCGGCGCCAAACGGTTCTATTTACGCGGTTTACTCTGAAAGTTTTGAACCTGTAAGTGAGATTTCTGATAAAGATGATGTGAACTTCGGCCAGTCTCAAGATGCGAAGAAAGGTACACTTTATGAGCTAGGCTCAAAGTGGGAACTGTTTGATGAGCGTTTATTCGTATCAGGAGCAGTATTCCAGATCACACAAACGAACATGCAAGTTACAGAAGACCTTCCTGCATCTCATGCAAAAGATACTCGTACTACACAGGTGGGTGAGCAAGTTCACACTGGTGTGGAGCTAGCTGCGACGGGCTACGTGACGGATGCGTTCTCTGTAAGTGCATCAACAATGTTCTTAGATGCTGAATATAAGAATGACCCTGCTCTTAATGGTAAAACACCAGCAGACGTTCCTGAATTTACTGCAAGCATCTGGTCTACTTACGCATTCAACAACGGTACTGATGTAAACCTAGGTGTGTATCACGTAGGTGAGCGTTACACTGAAAGTGCTAACACGTTTAAGAAAGACGCTTACACTCGTGTAGATGCTGGTGTTGCACATACGATTAAGTACGATGAAAACTTAGACTTTGTTGCACGCTTTAATGTAGAGAACTTATTCGATACAGATTACCTAGAAGGTGGCAGCACTCGCGGCGTTGTTGTTGGCGAAGGTCGTAACTACATGGCTACGTTACAGGTAAAATACTAATTTGTTAGTAGGGTACTATTGGCAGCTTAAATATTAAGGGGAAGGTTTCGACTTTCCCCTTTCTTGATTCTGCTATTTAGTAAAAATACCCCTAGCAATGCGAGTGGTTTTTAATGATAATGAGACTGCTTATCAATAAAACTCATTTGTTCTTCTTCTAAAGTAAATGACTACAATTATGAATCTTTTAAAAACTAGCCTAGCACTTGCCATCAGTTTGGTTGCAACGTCATCGATGGCAAACAGCTTGGATCAAGCTCAATCAATTCAAAACAAGACCAATAACGCGTCGGCTTCGAGCCAAAAGGTTATTGATAAAAGCTCACAAGCAACATTATTGTTGCAAGCTGAGGTTGAGCGTCTGCAAGAAGAAGTGAAAAATTTAGAAATCTATCACGATCATCTTGCCGCATTGGTTAAGAGCCAAGATCAAGAAGCGCAGAGTATTGAAGGGCAGATCGACGAAATCAAACTAACACGTCAAGGTGTTGTGCCTTTAATGTACAAGATGATCGATGGTCTCCGGGAAGTTATTGAAAGCGATCTACCTTTCAAGACAAATAGCCGTCTGCGTCGCGTTGAAAAGCTGAAAGCGATGATGACTCGTGCTGATGTCAGTGATGCTGAAAAATATCGCCGTATTTTAGAGGCGTACCAAATTGAAGTGGATTACGGTATTAAGCTAAGTTCTTATTCAAGCCGTGTCGAGTTAAGTCAAGATAAAGTGCTTGAAGTTGATATTTTGCATCTTGGCCGCATTTCACTGGTCGCTCGTAACTTAAATGGTACCCAATATTGGTCTTGGGACCAAAATAGCGATCAATGGCAAGAGTTGGATTCTTCGATGAAATCTGAGTTGGACAAAGCGTACGATATTGCTAATAAGCAAGCGTCTCCAAGCTTAATTACTTTACCTGTTTCTTTAACTGTTGCGGAGGTTAAGTAATGAACTTAAAGCCATTAGCAGCATTGCTTTGCATTACGTCAATTTCATTTTCTGCTTTCTCTGCATCAGACACGACAGCTCAGCTTGTTAACAAAGCAAAATCAGAGAGTCGCACGCAAGCGTCTCATAACGTAATTCGTGAAGCTGACTTTAAAAAGACAGAACAACAACTCAAAGCGATCAAAGCACAGCTTGAAGCTAAACGTAGCTCTATTCAAGGTGCGACCGATGTTCTGACTCAGACATTCAGTGATAACGAAAACAAGCTTGCTCGTTTAGAAGAGAAACTGCGTTTAGAAACAGGTAGCTTAGGTGAGTTGTTTGGCGTTGTAAGACAAAATGCAAAAGACCTTGAACATGAGCTTACGGATACAGTAACTAACGTAGATCGCGCAGCGTATACAGAAACTGTTTATCAAATCGTGGACGCAAAATCATTACCGTCAATGCCCCAGTTAACAGGTCTTTGGTTGAGCATGATGGAGCAAATTCAAGCAAGTTCAGAGATAAGCAAGTCGACAGTTTCACTAGTTAATAGTGAAGGGGTCACTGAAAAGGCAGAAGCTTATCGACTGGGTTCTATTGGCTTAGTTGCTGAGTCAGGTTACGTATGGTGGGATGCTAGACATCAAGATGCAATAGTTTACTTGAAGCAGCCTTCACAAGGTCCAACACTGGCGTCGCTTTCTACTTTAGCTAATGGCGAAGTGTCTAACGTGGTCGTCGATCCTTCTCGTGGATTCATGCTAGAACAATTAGCTTTGGAACCAAGCCTAGCTGATCGTCTGCAAGCCGGTGGCCTAGTAGGTAAAGTTATTCTTGGCTTGTTGGCAATTGGCTTAATCATCGCATTGGTTCGTGGTATTTCTTTGGCTATCGCTCGTCAGAAGATTCGCGCTCAACTTAAAAAACCTGAACAAGCGGGAGACAACCCTCTGGGTCGTGTTCTTGCGGTTTACAGCAAAGAGAAAAATCAAACAGTAGAAGCATTAGAACTGCGACTTTTAGAAGCGGTAGTGGATGAACAAACTCACCTAGAGAAAGGTTTATCAATGCTGAAGCTTCTAGCTGCTCTAGCACCAATGCTTGGCTTGCTAGGTACCGTAACCGGCATGATAGAAACATTCCAAGTGATCACACAGTTTGGTAATGGTGACCCTAAAGTAATGGCGGGCGGCATTTCGATGGCACTTGTTACAACGGTACTTGGCCTTGTTGCTGCAATGCCACTGCTATTGGCACACAACATTCTGAGTACTCAGTCAGAGAACATTCGTAATATTTTGGAGAAACAGGGCATTGGCCTTGTTGCTGAGCAGGCAGAGAAGTCTATTGAACCAAGCGCTGTTGTTTCACAAGTTGGGACTGCCGCGTAATGGATATTTTGTCGGGTTCTCTATTACCAGCGAGTTGGTTAACGAGTAACTGGCTGCTGTCTTTATCAAACTTTATGGATCAGGGCGGTTTCGTCCTGTGGTGGCTAGCGGCTGTCGTCCTCGTTTTTTGGGTACTTGTGGTAGAACGTGTGCTTTATCTCGCGTTCTATTTTCCAAAGCAACGCCAAGCTTGGATTACAAAGTGGCATGAAAGAGAAGATCACTCTTCTTGGCATGCTAAAGCCATTCGTGAAGGTTGGTTGGGGCAAGCGAGTATCTTGCTTAACCAAAACTTGAACTTTATTAAGCTGTTAGTTGCTATTTGTCCGATGTTGGGTTTGCTCGGTACCGTAACCGGTATGATCTCCGTTTTTGATGTCATGGCGACTCAAGGAAGCAGTGATCCTAAATTGATGGCCTCAGGTATCTCGTTGGCAACTTTACCAACGATGGCGGGTATGGTTGCTGCATTAGCGGGCATGTTTGTTCATGCTCGTTTAGCGAAAGTCTGTAACCGCTTAGAATTGAAATTAGAAAAATCTTTAAGGAGTCAACGATGAGACTCGGTCGACGTCATTCTAAAAACGAAGAGGCTCAAATAGACCTTACTTCGATGCTTGATATCGTATTCATCATGCTTATTTTCTTCATTGTGACGAGTTCATTTGTTCGTGAATCTGGTGTTGAAGTCAATCGCCCGCAAGCTTCAAATGTAGTGAGCCAAAAAGATGCAGGTATCTTTGTCGCGATTACTTCTGCGAATGACATTTTCATAGATAAACGTGTTGTGGATGTTGAACGTGTTCAAGCGACGTTAGAACACTTGTTGCTAGAACAACCTGATGCTTCTTTGGTTATTCAGGCGGACGAGCATGCTTATAACGGTACGGTTGTTAAAGTGATGGACGCTGCCAAAGGTGCGGGTGTTAAAAATATTGCGCTTGCAGCTGAAAAGCGATGATCTTGGAGGATCTTAATCAATGATTCGCCTATTTCTTGCATTACCTTTAGCGGGAGCGTTGGGTTTAGCACTATTTTCTTTCATGGCTTGGATGGTCGATAATGGACACCAACGTTCGCCAGACAACAGTGAGACGTTAAGTTTCAACATGGTGATGGTTGAACAAGAACAAGAAGTACAGAGAAGACAACGTGCAGTCCCGGAACAACCCGAAATGCCAGAGCCGCCACCGCAAGCGCAAACGTCTCAGTCGCAAGCTGAAGTAACGCCTCTGAATTCAATGTCTTCACTGTCTTCACTGGATTTGAATACTTCAATTGAAGGCCTAGCGATTAACGCTCCAACATTTTCTGATTTTGGGTCAAATCAACAGGTAATGCCGCTTTATCGAGTTGAACCTCGATATCCAGCAAAAGCGCTAAAGCGTGGCGCAGAAGGGTATGTCATTTTGTCTTTTACAATCGATGAAACAGGACGTTCTGTTGATATTCAAGTTACGGATGCAAATCCACGTCGTATGTTTGAACGTGAAGCGATAAGAGCACTTAAAAAATGGAAGTATCAACCAAAAGTCGTCGATGGAAAAGCGGTAGCGCAGGTTGGTCAAACCGTGAAACTAGAGTTTAAGTTGGCAAAATGATGAAACAGATATGGATATTAGTGGGCTTGTTGATAATGCCCCTTACAGTACAGGCAAAAGAGCTTACCCAATACACCGTTATTCGTGTTCAAAAGGCGAATAAACTTGCTCAAGAGGAGCAGGTTAAACAGGCGATTGAGGTTTTGGCTAGTTTGGAGTTATCTAAAGGCTATGACAAAGCCTATGTCGCTCGCATGCTTGGTGTGTTTTACTGGCAAGATGGTAAAACAGAGACGGCAATCAAGCAGCTTACTTATGCAGTGGATAGTGGCTTATTGGTCGATGAACAAGCTTGGGTAACGAAACGTATGTTAGCTGATTTACTGCTTAGCGAGCAGGATTTTAAAGCGGCATTACCACACTATTATGAGCTCGTTAAAACAGCACCGGAAACTGAAAAGAAAGACACGCTATGGATGCGAATTGCTCAAGCTGAATACCAAATTGAAAACTGGACGAAAGTACTGGTGGCCATTGGTAATCGCGACAAGTTCAATTCAAAACCACAGTTGTCGCCTCTCTCGTTAAAGCTGGGTGCTCAACTACAGTTAAAACAATGGAAGCAATCAATTCCTACGTTAGAAAGTTTAGTTGAACTTCAACCCGAAAAAGACAACTGGTGGCGTCAACTGGTCGGGATTCAGTTAAGGCTAGAGCGTAGCCGAGATGCGTTGAATACCTTAGCGCTTGCTGAGCTACAAGGTGTTGAACTGAATAATTCAGACCGTAGGCTACTTGCTCAACTGTACGCGAAACGAGGCATCCCTGAGCGCGCTGCGCAAGAAATTAGCAAGTTAGATGACGCAAACAGCGATGTTCAACTTCTGGCTGAGCAAGCAACCTACTGGCAGCTAGCGAAAGAGTGGGACAATGCTATTGAAGTGTGGACGTTAGCGTCGAATATGAACACTCGATACCATTGGAATGTTGCTCAATTATTGGTTCAGCAAGGTTACTACAAGCGAGCTCTGGTTGTTTTAGACAAAGTGAAAGACAAGAACAAGCAAGCTGACGTTGCATTAGCGAAAGTACGTTCATGGTATAAGTTGAAGAACTTAGATAATGCTCTCGCTCAAGCTAAGCGCGCGAACAACATTGAACCGTCTCCTGAGGCTAAAGGGTGGATCAAATATCTTACTCAGCTACGAACAGTCAGTGATAACGGAAACGTCTAACCGCTCATAGCAAACAGAAGACAAGAAACAGCATATTAGAAACAAGAAAAGCAAAAGGGTGTCATTTGATTGTTCAAATGACACCCTTTTTTATATATTGAATAAAATTGAGCCTTAGTGCTTCATTAGGCCTTGCTGTTTGATCGAGGTATGAGCAAAGGCAAAGTTAAGGGCTGCACATCTCGCCACTGTGTGATCCCGCAATGATCACTCCGCTTTGGTCTACAATCCAGTTAATGGTGCAGTCACGATAGGGGTTTTTGAAAGAATGTTGTATTTCACCATTCTCGAGTGAGGTTTGAGTTTCCACCCAAGCAAATGTGCGTGACTCCCAAAATGTAACGGCTTGAGAGTGGGGCGTTAAATACAAAGCTTGCGCATCGGTAATATTGGAACCGATGTAACTCTCGATATGTTCGTCAGTACTAACAATCTGGCTAGTACAAGCGCTGATAAAAATCATAGCAATGGGAATATAGATACGCATTAAAAATCCTTTTTAGTGAGTATGATTATTCATATATCTAAATATACAACAGCGTTATTTAAATTAGTAAACACGCCATTGCAGTATCTCTATCTTAGCCATGATTAACCCCCAACCTTTGTCTGAAAACGTGACATACCGACGAACCGGAGTGGACATACTGAGTTATCTCAGTGAAGAGTATTTTATTGCGTCCTTTTCAAATTGAGCGACTTTAGAGCCTACTGATTTTAGTGCTCGTTGATATGCATCAACATCATGCCCGACAACAGATAATGCAGCGTCGTAAGGCGACATTGCTTTTTCCAGTTGTTCTATTTTGTAACCAAGTTGGTCTAAAAGATAAATGACAGAGGCGCCACTGTTATAAAAAACGTAGAATCCAAAGTGCCACTTTACGTCTTTTTTATTTTTTAGATTCAAGCTAAAACTTCTTCCTTTATCGAAGCTCAAGCTATTGTTTTTATATACTTTTCTGGCTGTTAAGACGGTGATGTATTCTGCCGAGCCTTCTATGCGTTCTTGTGCTAGGGCCATGTTCTCAACCAACGATGTATTGTCGTTAAGCATTTGTCGTTGCCTAATTGCCACATATTGTTTCAACAGCTCACGAGCTTCCACCTTAGTCAATTTTCTAGGTAGTCCATCAAACAGCTCGGTGAGTATTAACTCGTCTTGGATAATGCTTTTGGTTGTAGGGTAATTGTCAACGTCCTGTCGCCAATTGCTTTTGTTCGCCCAAGAGGTTTGATAGATGTGGAATACCTCATGAGGCGCAAATAAAAGGTCATTGGTAAATGGGTGTTGATTGTTAGCGACTGCATCCGTGTATTTTTGTGCGTAGTATTTGTGACCATCAATAAGTAAGTCGAAGGTGTACAGGTTATTTGAACCGTTGTTTATCTTAGTTACGGCACTATGCATTTCCTTTTTGTATTCATAGATTTTCATACCACCAGATTCTGCTGAACTGATCTTGGTCGCACTTTTTAGAACTGACTGAGGATTAATAATGAATGCATTTATAGGCTCATCTTTAGCATTGACACGAATCAGGTAGTGGGGTCTTTTGGCGTAATTATATCCATCCCAGTAATTCAATTTCATGTATGCTCCGATCTGCTTGATCATCGCTTTGTCAGCCACATTTTCAACGCTAGCAACGGCCGTCGGTGTCGTGGATTTAGGTGAACTCGAGCTTGAATTTGAATTACAAGCAGACAGTAGAAGAATGGTTACCCCTAGCAATAAACTTTTCATGATGACCCTTATCTAAGCAAATGTTGCTTAATACATTAACGGTATTCTTAGGAGCGTTCTGTAATAACTTGTAACTCGGCCACTTACATTATGGATAACGTAAATAATGTAAATTGAATGCCAATACGAATGATTATCAACTAAATTGTCGCCATAAAATCTATAGGTATTGGTTTGTATGTCGTTAAAAAGTAGGGCGGTTCAATCATGGGCTCGTCGACTTCATGTTTATATTTCTATGGCGCTGTTGTTTGTTGTTCTTTTCTTTTCAGTGACAGGCATCACCCTTAATCGCCCTGAGCTATTTGAATCCAGCCAACCCAATATCCAACACTCTACGCTAACGCTTCCCACGAGTTTGTTTACGATCCAAGACGGTCGACTGAAAGCCGACGAGTCTGCTTTTGAAACGTTTTTGTTTGAAGAAGCAAACCTATCTGGCGTTCCTTCGGGTTTAGACATCTACGCAGAGATTGAAGACGGTGAGTTGCTCATCGGTGAAGTGTCTATGGACTTCAAAGGACCTGGCTACAACGCTTCTGTGTTCGTCGATGTGACTTCTGAAATGGTGGAAGTCGAAACAACGAATTATGGCGTTATTGCATTGTTGAATGACCTACACAAAGGGCGTAATAGCGGTGAAGTGTGGAAGTGGTTCATCGATATTACTGCGCTATTGATGGTCTTCTTTGTACTGACAGGTGTGTGCTTACTGTTACCTAAGAAAAAAACACTTAATACCTCTATTAAATGGACGGTATTTGGGTCTGCAATTTCACTTGCTATCTATTTTGTCGCCGTACCGTAACCCGCTATCCGTTCCATGAGGCGGTGTGAGGGTGAATTAAAGGCGCAACGGATTTGAAAGGTTGTTAAACATGAAAAATATGAATTGGAGTAAATCGCTCCTTGCTTTGTCTCTTTTACCAAGCTTAGGCATGGCTGAGGTGCTTCCTGACACAGCAAAGCTCGATGTGCATTTCGAGTTACCAAGAATTGAGGCTTCTCCATACAAGCGCCCTTACGTAGCGATATGGGTAGAGAACAGTGAAAGAAAGTCAGTGAAAACGATCGAGCTTTGGGTCGGCCAAGATGAATGGCTTAAAGATTTACGAAGTTGGTGGCGAAAAGTCGGACGTTACGACCGCGAACTCGTTGATGCGGTGACTTCCGCAACACGTCCTGTTGGTCAATATCGTTTTGCTTGGGATGGCAAAAATGATGCCGGTCAATCGTTAGAGCAAGGTGAATACACGGTTCATATTGAAGTTGTACGTGAACATGGTGGCCGAAACTATCTTCGCCAAAAAGTAGCACTCACTGACAAAAATGCTTCTTACCAATTAGAACCAACGGAAGAGACCGGTCAGATTACGCTCAACTATATCGTTAAGTAGTAGATAAAGAAGCGATAAATAATGGTAGCCATCGTAGACGCTCATTGAGCGACACGGTTAAAGATTACAAATAATGGAATTGAACATGATGAAACAGACAAAAATAAAGGCGCTTGCTCTTGCAGGTGTAATGGCGTTCGGTCTAGCAGCAACGACGACTGCGCAAGCTCACCCTCGTTGGGTTTTGCCTTCTCATTTCACCGTTTCTAAAGAAGGTGGTGACTGGTTAACATTTGATGTGACGGCATCCCACGGTACGTTTGTTTTTGATAAGCCAGCAGGAAGTGATAAAGCATTCGTTATCATGCCTGATGGCCGTAACGAGCGTCCTAACTTCGTTGTAAAAGGCAAGCGTCGCTCAATGTTTGATTTCTATTTTGAGGAAGAAGGTACACACAAAGTAGCAATCAACAATGAACCAACGTACTGGACACAGTACAAAGCGGGTCGTCGTGACACAGTAAAATGGATTAAAGCGACTAAAGCTGAGCGTGATGCCTTATTACCTGAAAAATCACGTGACGTGGTAACTCAAGTTGGTTTCACTCGCGCAGAAAGTTACATCACAGTAGGCAAGCCAACGGATTCAGTTTTCAAAATTGAAGGCAAGCTTCTTGAAATGAAGCCTGTTACACACCCTTCAGACATCGTTGAAGGCGAACCGGTGACATTCCAATTCTTCTACAACGGTGAAATCCAGAAAGACGTGAAAGCGGAAATTACTCGTGAAGGTACGCTTTACCGCAATCACCAAGAGCAGATTGATGTAGTGAGCGATGAAAACGGTGAAATCACGTTTACTCCAGACGTAGCGGGTCGTTACGTAATGAAAGCGAACTACAAAGGTGAGTTGGTTGACAACCCACTGGCAGACAAAGCAAGTACGAATGTGCACCTGACATTCGAAGCATTGCTTCAATAGTCGGTTTTATCGGGAGAAAGCTCCTGATTATTAGATAAAAAAGACAAGGGCTCATTAGAGCCCTTTAACGGTCAGTATACCACTGAAAATTTGTAACGTGGCGAGGGTACGAACGATGAAAATAACAATAAAAGCAAACACCATAATTGCTCCGTGCTTAGCTCTGGGGCTTGGTTTAGCGGCATTACCTGCGCAAGCACACTTTCCATTGATGAGCTGTTGGTTTGAAGGCAAAACGGTTGCCTGTGAGGCAGGTTACTCTGATGGTAGTAAAGCGATAGATTACGCAGTCGCGATGTACGACTATGAAGACAACTTGATAGCGAAAGAGATGACGGATAAACGCTCTATTGTCGAATTTCCAAACCCAAATTCTGAGTTTTACCTCGTGTTTGATTCAGGTCACGAGTTTCCTGTTGAAGTCGACGTTGTAGAGATCAAAGAAAAATGATGATTCAAAGTGTACGCGCTGACACAGGCGGAAGAGAGGGCAAGTGGGTTGGCCTAATCATTATATTCATCCTTTGTTTTGCGACGGTTGCTATTCCGTTTAATCAAGCAGAATCTCATATCGAAGTGACCCTTGATCACCAAGTCTTGGTGACTGATGTTGAGCAAGAAAACTTGGCGATGCTGTCAGAACTCCGTTTGGCTCATGAAGAGATTCGAGATCTTCGTATGGACTTAGACGGCGATTGGCCAAGTGTTGTGTCACTTAAAGATGAATGGGTCGCGCCTTTTGTTGAAGACCAGAGTTGGAAACGCAAAGGTTCTCATACTTGGTTATTGGACGAGCGTGGTTACTACTTTTCTACGCCAAGTGAACACGCTACATCAAGTGAATATGCTGCACAAAGCGATCATGGCTTCGCGGACTCCTTTATTTTGAATGCGAATAGTGTTTCTCCGGAAATCTGGATTTTCTTTGGTGGTGTCGCAAGCAAACCTACTCAATTTGATGAAAATACATTGGAATCTGCAGGCTGGAAATTGGTGGTGAATGAGTCAGAAGTTGCTGATCAGCATGAAGCTTCTTCACATTAATCCCGGACTCTCGAAAAACAAAATGCTCACTAATAAGAGATTTACTATGCGATTCATGACTCTATTGATGTCGTTAATGGCGGTGCTATCGACACCCAATGCATTGGCAAAAGAATACACAGTCGACAGCGATAAGTTGACGATAGGCATTACCCTACAGCCTTACTATAGCTACGTAAAAGCAGTGGTAGGTGACAAAGTGAACATCCTTCCTTTGGTTGATGCTGGCTTTAACCCGCATAATTATTTGCCACAACCGAATGACTTGAAGCGATTGAGCCAGATGGATGCAATCGTGGTAAACGGTATTGGCCACGATGACTTCGCATTAAAAGTCATTTCAGCTGCGCAACGTGATGATTTAATGGTTATTGAAGCGAACAAAGAAGTACCTCTACTTCCTGCATTAGGCCAGTCTGTTGGCCAAGGCGCAGTGAACCCACATACGTTTGTTGGACTTTCTACAACAATCCAAAAGGTTTACACCATCGCGAGCGAAGTTTCTAAGCTCGACCCAGACAACGCTACGTTTTATCGCAAGAACGCACGTAAATACGCCAAGCAATTTCGCTTTATGAAGCGCGATGCGATGTTGTCACTAGGCGAACTCGACACATCAGGTATGAAAGTAGCGACTACGCACAATGCTTATGGCTATATCCTTCAAGAGTTTGGTGTGGATGTTGCGGCGGTGATTGAGCCTGCACACGGTGTTGAACCAAGTGCGAGCCAACTGCAAGATACGATCGAGAAAATCCGCGCATCAGGCATTGATGTTCTGTTCTACGAGCTAAACATGCCAAACCGCTTTGTTGACACGATTGAAGCAGAAACAGGCGTTCAGCTTTACCGTTTCTCTCACATGACGCACGGTGAGTATCAAGACGATAAGGTAGAAGTTGAGATGAAGAAGAACTTAGAAACGTTAATCGAAGCCATGAAATTTGCTGCGGCTAACCAGGCTAAAAGTGGGAAGGCGTAATGCAAGGTCCATCGATTTCAATTAACCAACTCGGTCTGCAATACGACAATAACGTGATTCTTGATGATATCACGCTAGAGCTTAAAGCGGGTGAGTGCCATGTGATCATGGGGCCAAACGGCGGTGGCAAAACCTCTTTGCTGCGTTCAGTTCTCGGTTTGACGCCTTTTTCTGGTCAAATCAATATTCATTGGCCAGAAAAGCCAAGCATTGGTTACGTTCCTCAAAAAGCGACCTTCGAATCGAGCTTACCTCTGACGGTAATGGATTTCGTCCTGCTTAACCAAACTCGAATTCCGCTGTTTTGGCGTCGTAAGTCTAAGCAATTGGATCTTGCATTAGCGCAACTCGACCGTGTGGGAATGGCGACTCGTAGCGACCGCCGTATGGGTCAATTGTCGGGTGGCGAGCAGCAACGCGTGTTGTTTGCACAAGCATTATTGGATAACCCAAGTTTGTTGGTGTTGGATGAACCAACGACTGGCATGGATGAACAAGGCGTTCGTTATTTAGAATCGCTAGTTCGTGAATGCGTTAATGAAGGGCGTACCATTCTTGCTGTTCACCATGATGTAACCGCAGTACGTCGTCTTGAAGCGAATGTACATGTTGTGAATCGATTCTTGGTGGATAGTGGTCCACATGAACAAGTACTACACCCGACTAAAATCGAGAGTCTGTTCCAGCACTATAGCAGTGGATCTGCCATCACCAAATCGAAGGAGGTTGCGTAATGGAGTGGTTACGACAACTTGCCACTAGTGGCGTTGAAGCGGGTTGGTTATCAGACAGCTTCATGTATGCGTTTATGGTAAATGCACTGGTTGCCGCATTGTTACTTGGCCCGTTATTAGGTGGCCTTGGTACTTTGGTGATTGCTAAACGCTTGGCATTCTTCTCTGAAGCGGTAGGTCATGCTGCATTAACCGGTATTGCCATTGGTGTTTTGCTTGGCGAGCCACCAGAAAACCCAATTATTGGTCTGTTTAGCTTCTGTATGATCTTTGCTTTGCTTCTTCACTTTGTAAGAAACAGAACCAACGTGCCATACGACACCTTAGTTGGTGTGTTTCTAGCGCTAGCATTGGCAGTAGGTGCGGCATTGCTGATGTACGTGGCGCGTAAGATCAATATCCACATGCTTGAGAACGTGTTATTTGGTTCGATTCTGACGGTAACAGACCAAGATTTAGCAATTCTCGCAGGCAGCTGCGCGCTCATCATTTTGCTCTTGATACCGACGTTCAACCGTATTCTTCTCACTTGTATTAGCCCGGATATTGCCAAGGTGCGCGGCTATAACACCAGCTTCTATGACTACCTGTTTGTGATGATGATTACTTTGGTGACGATTGCTGCGGTGAAGATCGTGGGTGCTGTTTTGGTTGGTGCGTTATTATTGATTCCGGGTGCTACGGCGCGATTGTTGACTAAACGCATGGGGAGCTTTGTTTTGCTTTCTGCGTTGCTGGCAACTATTGCATGTTTAGTCGGAACGGTATTACCGATGGAACTTAAACTGCCTGTGCCGTCAGGCGCTTCAATAATCATCGTTTCTGCAACGTTTTTCCTAGCGGCAACGCTATACCGAATTATAAGAAAGGCATAACCATGACTCCTTTGATGAATCGTATTTCAAGCTCAGTAAAAACAGCGGCTCAAGTGGGTGTACTTGGTAGTGTGTTAATGGCTGGATCTGTGGTGTCACTGAACGCTAATGCAGAAGATATCTTAACGAGCACACCTGTGACTTATGCATTGGCAACAGAGCTAACCAAAGGCACTGACATTACCACTGAATACCTACCACCAAAACGTTACGGCATTGATCGCTTACTTAACTGGTTTGGCACTAAGGGTGAAAGCAAGGTGCTTAAGTCAGGAGAGAAGGCGACCGTTGCGTTAACGCTGTCATCTATTTGGCAAGCGGATCCTACATTTGTATACGCAAGGCAAGGCAATATCCGCTTGGTTGAGGTGGATGCCGCTCAAGCTATTACACCGCGAGCACAAGGTGTTGCCGCGTTGACGCTATCAAGTGGTGAAGTGTCTAAGTATGCTTGGTTAAATCCAACCAACCTAACGCGCATGGCTGCTATCGTGGCTGACGACTTTAAGTTGTTGTGGCCAGCGCAAGCAGAGACGATTGATAGCAACCTACAACGTGTGATGTTGGATGTGCGTGAACTGATTAACAAGCAACAAGCGGTATTATTGGATAACGACGTAGATTCAGTATTGTTACTTTCAGAAAGCTTGGAAGATTTTGCTTCTGGTAGCCAACTGTTTGTTGAAGCACGTATGTTCAAAGCTGAACTGGAATGGACAGAACAAGACAAGGCCAAACTCAAAGCGATGTTTTCTGAAGATGACGCGCTATGGTTAGTGACAGCGAAAAAGCCGACGACTTTGATTAAGTCGCTGGTGCCTAATGAGCGAATTCTTGTAGTTGACTCGGTAGACCGCTGGGGAAGAGCAGGGATTAATGCAAAAGTGCCGTTCGCACGTTGGGAAGTTAAACCATTCAAAGGTTAATTGAATAGCTAAGTCGCTAGGTTAATACGGTAGGATCAAAAAAGCAGCCCAAATAGAGGCTGCTTTTTATGTTCTTGTCTACAGGCTCTGATCTGAGCGCTGAGCAAGAGTATCTCGTGAGTCAAAAGTTTACTCTGCAGCTTTTTTTTCTTTAGTTTCAATACCAGCTTCTTCTGCTTCAACCGCTGTCTCTACTGAACCCTCAGCTTGCTCTAGAGCGGCTTTCGCTTGTTCTTCAGCTTCCATTTTTGCGCGATCAGCTTTAGAAATATAGCGAGGCTTGTTGCTACCATGCAGTTTAGAATTCGCCTGTTTCTGTCTTTTCTTTAGAATTTGATTGATTTTTTTCTTACGGTTCATTGCTGCATAGCCTTGTATTTAGTTTATGCGGTGGAGGATAATCATTTTAGATCTAGAACTCAACCTGTACGGTCTCTCATTAGGTAATTAATCATGTTCCAACATAACAACATTCTACAAGGCGAACTCGCAACGGAGTACAAAACCGTTATTGCGATGGTGCACATCTACTGTAAAGATCACCACGGTGCGGTTCGTCAGAATAACGCGTTATGTGAAGAGTGTGAGCAACTGTTGCGTTATGCAGAGACACGACTTGATAGATGCCCTTATGGCGAAGCAAAGCCGACCTGTAACAAGTGTCCGATTCATTGTTATAAGCCTGATCCTAAAGAGCAGATGCGTTTAGTGATGCGCTATGCAGGGCCAAGAATGCTACTTAAGCATCCGATTTTAGCGATCAGGCATTTGATTCATGAGAAACATAAAGTGCCAGAGAAGCCACTGCCGAATGTGTCTAATCGCCATATCCGAATGAACAAGAAGTAACTAGTGCTTTAAAGTGGTCGCAGAAGAAACGAAAAAGGTCTGATTGCTCAGACCTTTTGTGTTTCTGCTAACTGCATTATCAGAAGGCAGTCTTGTAGAAAGAATACTTTATGTATAAAGCTACACCGCTTGAGGCTCGTCGTAGGTCACTGTGAGATTGTTGATCCAGCGTCGGCTCAAGTAGCGGTGCGAGCATATTGCCAGTTTCACCACTTCTTCTACCAACATCAGGCCATAGATGTATTTGAAATCCCATCCAGCGACAAACGCGCCATAAACACACACTGGAATGCCCACCATCCACATCGCGATGAAATCCATGCGAAGGCAAAAAGCGTTATCACCACCAGCACGAATAATACCGTTAATGATCACCATGTTGAGCATACGAATCACCACTGCAAAACACATGATCATCATTGCTGGCGAAGCAAGCGGGTACAATGCATCTGTAGAAAGGTTTAACCATGATAGAACATGCTCTTTACCCATAAACAGTAGCATGCCAACGACAGCGCCAAAGCCAACGACGGCTTTAATGAATGTTAGACCCATGCTCATAGCATCATCAAATTCATCACGGCCCAGCGAATGGCCAAGCAATACTGAACACGCCACCGAAATACCAAAGAATATTGAGTAACACAGCGATTCGAACGGTGCGAGCATCGAGAACACCGCAAGTTCAGTCGTGCCCATGTGACCAAAGATCATTTGATATGCCATTGTGCCCATTGCCCACAACACGGCATTCATCGTTAGCGGCAACGCAATACGACGGTAAGAAAGCCACAGTGATGGACGGTGTGGTGAGCTTGGGGTGGTTAGCAGCCAGTGTTTACGCACACGCATGTAGCTATACATTAAGCCCACTTGAATCAATCGCGCTAAGGTTGTCGCCAATGCAGCACCTGCAACGCCCATTGCTGGAATGCCGAAAGCCCCTTTAATTAGAACGAAGTTAAGCGCAATGTTGAGTGCAATAGTAATACCACCTAACAATAGTGGAGTTACGGTGTCACCTGATGAGCGCATGCTTGCTTCTACCACTACTACAATGTGAGTTAGAAGTAGAACAGGGAACCCATACCAAAGGTAAGTCGCTCCAAGCTCAATCACGGTTTGATCGCTAGTTTGCAACATCATTAAAAACTGAGAACCAAGAGTGATGATTGCTGTAACAGGCAGCAGAACTTTTAAACCAAACACCATCGCGATAGATGACACGGTACGTGCACTTTTTCGGTCATTCTTTCCCCAGTATTGAGCAACTAATGTACCGTTTGCTGAGGCCAACCCTGCCATAATCATAATCGCAACGAAGTGCCATTTTGATGCGATTCCCACAGCGGCTGCTGCTTCCATACCAAAATCACTGACCATCAAGACGTCAGCAAGGGCAAGAATAGCAACCAGCGCACTTTGCAAAGCTACAGGTAAACCAAGTTTAACGATACGAGGTAATATGCTCTCTGGCTTGTTATTCATAGATGAGTTAGGGTTGATGTTAGTTGTCATAAGCTCTCCGATTTATGGCAGAACTATAGTGATTTGAGCGAAGTAACAACATGTTTAAAAAACAACAAAACCTGTGCGAATCCGTCATTGACACCATGGAGCCTAAATCAACGTGGCAAGATGATGTTTTTCTCGCGGAACATTGCAAAGAACGTTTTTTGACCGTTGAAGATATCCCAGAGATGAAAAGCTTTGGTGTCTATATGGGCGGTATGGCAAAACTATACGATGGTTATTGGGTTGAGCGAGAATCCGTTAATGTTCATACGTTGATTTTCACTATGGAAGGTGGCGGCATTCTAACAACCACGACATCAGTACAAGCGATTACACCGTATACGCTGGTGGTTCTTCCTGCCGGAACCCCATTTCGTTTTGAACTCGATCCGCAATATAACTATTGGAAAATGGCGTGGATGTTGACCCCCGATACTAAGCAGTGGCAACACATAGCAAGTTTAGGTCAGGGGATTGTGCCTTTTGGAGAGTGTGAGCAGATCTGGTCATTAATGAACTTGGTTTACTTTGAGATAGGGGGCCGAGCCAGTTACCGTAAGTTACTCTTGAGTGAAATAGTCCGAACGTTGACGGGTTTTGAACCTAAATCAACAAGCACCACCGCTCGTGTTCAAGCGCTCTATAATGAAATTGAAAGTAGTCTGCATCAACCATGGACAGTAGCTGGTATGGCTCAAAGGGTGTTTATCAGCGAAGAGCAGCTTAATCGAGTTACCAAGACGCTCTTCGACCTATCACCACGCAGCAAGTTGATTCAACTAAGAATGGATAAAGCGACCAGTTTGTTAAAATACCAAGATTGGTCGGTGTCGATGATTGCCAACCGCTTGGGTTACAAAGATCCTTATAACTTCTCACATCGCTTTAAAAAGCATTTTGGTTTATCTCCAAGCCAATACCGTAAAAGCCATCGACTTACCGGGTAATACTGGTTGTCCACTAAAAATTCGTTTCTTAGAACAATTCCACAAGATCAATTTTGCAGTAAATGTACGGTATTAAGTGATCTATCAATTTAGTATTTTTGTACCATTCGATAATATTGGAAATATCTTAAAAGACAACTGCTTATGAAACGTGAGGAATCCATACAAAAAATAGCGGATCACGTAGACGATTTTAAACTTCCGTCTAAGTGGGTTCTAAATAAAAAAGAGTTTCAATCTGATACGAGGATCGTCCGAAAGCAGGAGTGTGGCTCGATAATAGGGACGCTTTCAGAGCCTCATCGTAAGGTTCTTTTTTACTTGTATCAAAATAAAGGACATGTAATCAGTAAGCGAGTTTTGAAGCGTGTAGGTTGGTCGGGTAAAGCCGTGACATCTGCTTCAGTATTGGTTGCTATCTACGAGATAAGAAGGATCTTAGACTGTCGTTGTATAAAAACGGTTTCTAACGAAGGTTATGTACTGGAGGATTAATTTCCCTTTATTGATATCCTGTTCATATATTAATAATAAAAATTTAATCTCTTTACCGTATACGCTGCTTTCATTATCTTCGATTTTAAACGTCCACTTATAAGCGACGTTATACAAAAATGACTGAATTTAACTTTGTTGCTGGCTATATCGTAAGGGAATTGTATAAAAATGGACGCCTATCCTGTAATAGATACTCACCACTCTGAACACAACGTAATACTTGAACTCAACGGAAAAATAGTTGAACTCGACACCAAACTTATTCGCAATGTTGAAAACGGCTATGTCCTGGCTACCATGCCTTTAGCGTATCGTAAGATCATTCTGTTTATGAATCGACATCGAGGGAAGTTGTTCAGTGTCGGGCAATTGAAGAAGATTGGCTGGGAGAATGGGTCAGTCACTAACTCGTCAGTGATTGTTGCGATATCTGAGATCAGATCACTATTCGGGGATGGCCTAATCATTACCATTACTGGCGAAGGCTACATATTTCAGCCTTAACCTGAAGAACACCTCTATTTCTAATATTGATGCTTTTTGTCGACTTTTGCTCAGAAGTCATCAAACAAAAAGAGCTCTTCGTTAGACGGAAAGTCATAACTAAGAGCTCTAGAGGTAACTATCCTACCTGAGGAGGATAGTTGCCATTCGAACTTACTCGCCTGCAATCTGTAGAGGAGAGCGTTTTAAGCTAGCAATCAACATGTAGATCGTTGTAGCGAGTAGAGACGCGAACAGGTAAGTGAATAATCCCGCTTGTGAATCCATAAAGCTATCTGCAACCAATGGGCCAGCGACAGAACCGATGCTGTAACACAACAGCATAACCTGAGTCACTGACACTAGATAGCTTGGGTCTAAGTTACGACAACCCAAGTTAATCGCGATTGGGTAAAGTGCAAAAGTCGCCATACCTAACACAAACAAGCTCATACCAAGAACATAAAAATCATGGTTAATCGTTAGTACACCAATGCTTGCAACCCCTAGTAGGCAGAACAGAGCCATTAATAACACTTGTCCTATGTGGTGAGATAACCATGTCACCATCGGCTGAACAGCCATACCACCCATAATCACTAACGCCATCAAACCGCCAATATCTTGATGTGCGATGTTGCGTTGAGCGAGCTCAACAGGCATCAGTCCGTAAATAGATCCAAGTGTTAATCCAGATACAATACAGCCAATCAAAGCGCTGTGGCTAAGTTTGCTGATTTGCTTTAATGATAAAGACTGCGCATCGTGAATTTGTGGTGCTGTCGCTTGTCCGTACATCAACACAATGATTGCACCAAACAACAAGGTGAACATTGCGATGAAAGGTACGCCACCTGTAATACCAAGGTAACCGATGCCGAGTTGGCCAACGGCAGAGCCGCCGTATAGCGAACACATGTAAACGCCTAAGCGTTTCGCGCGCTGAGATTCGTCACCGCTCATTAACCAAGACTCTACAATCACGAAGATACCTGCAACCGCTACACCAGCGACAAAGCGGGCTAATAACCATACCGCTTGATGTGGGATGAGTGGTAACACAAGGATCGTTGCGATAAAAATAGCCAGAGCGATAACAAACGCATCTCTGTGACCAACACGTGCGATCGCACGTTCAATCAATAACGTACCGGCTAAAAGCCCTGCATAGAATGCACTCGCCAACCAACTCGATAGATTTTTGTCTAAGCCATACTCAGACAACATTAATGGTAATGAACTCATTAAATAGCCTGAAGCGATCGCGTAAAAAGACAATGCAATAACCGGAACAGTTATGCGAGTTGTTTGTTGGATGTTGTCCAATGCAGGAGCCTCTAAATAGTGGAAGAAACGATGAATTTTCCGCGACTATGGGGGAGAAACTGAATTGGGTAAAACGAATAAAAATAGTCGTTAAGATAAAAGAAATTTATCGAGATCTTGAGCTAAAATACCATAGCGGAATTTACGATTTTTCGAGATTTTATGCGGTCAAAAAGCCACTAGGATTATGTTCATTATGGTTTTGTAAGCGATACAATCATCCGCGTAGGTCATCCGTGATGGTTGTTGAACATCACGATAATTCAAGCGAAGAAAGTTAAGCTCATTGGTGCTTTATGAACATACACAACGTCATTGAACAGGCCAGAGAGGAATGGTGTTGTGTTCAACTTGATGTTACAAATACCCGCGTAAAATGTTCATTCGTATGGTGTTATCAATGACGGCAATAGCGTAAACGAGAGTTACACCCAATGGAGATAGGCAAATGGATAGTTATGATTTTATTGTTGTTGGCGGGGGCTCGGCAGGATGTGTAATGGCTGCAAGGCTGTCTGAAGATCCCAATGTCACGGTTTGCCTATTGGAAGCAGGTGGTAAAGACACAAGCCCATTAATTCATACACCCGTAGGTATAGCCGCGATGATGCCAACTAAGCTAAACAACTGGGCCTTTGAGACCGTTGAACAGCCGGGTTTGAATGGTCGTAAAGGTTATCAACCAAGAGGTAAGACACTTGGTGGGTCCAGTTCTATCAATGCGATGATGTACGCTCGTGGGCACCGTTACGACTACGACACTTGGGAAAGTTTGGGTAATGCAGGTTGGAGTTATGAATCGTGTCTGCCTTACTTTAAGAAAGCCGAAAATAACGAAGTTCACCAAGATGAGTATCACGGCCAAGGTGGCCCTCTGAACGTCACTAACCTTCGATCGCCAAGTCCGATGTTGGAACGTTACTTAACGGCGTGTGAGTCGATAGGGGTTCCCCGTAATGAAGACATCAACGGTGCTGCTCAGTTTGGGGCGATGCCGACGCAGGTAACCCAGTTGAATGGCGAACGGTGCAGTGCTGCCAAGGCTTACTTAACGCCAAACCTTTCGAGACCAAATCTTACGGTCGTGACCAAGGCAACCACGCATAAGGTCTTGTTTGAGGAGAAGAAAGCGGTAGGTGTTGAATACGGCTCGAATGGCAAGCGTTATCAGATCCAATGTAACAAAGAGGTGATTCTATCTGCTGGTGCATTTGGTTCTCCCCAGTTGTTATTACTGTCTGGTGTCGGTGCTAAAGACGATTTGGAGGCGCATGACATCGAGCAGGTTCATGAGTTGCCTGGAGTGGGCAAGAACCTCCAAGACCATATCGACTTGGTGCATTCGTACAAGTGCAGTGAAAAGCGTGAAACTTTTGGTATCTCGCTACAAATGGCCTCTGAAATGACCAAAGCTCTGCCGCTATGGCACAAAGAACGCCGTGGCAAGATGAGCAGTAATTTTGCAGAGGGGATAGGTTTTCTTTGTTCCGAAGATCATATCGCGGTGCCGGATTTAGAGTTTGTATTTGTGGTCGCTGTTGTCGATGACCATGCAAGAAAAATCCATACCAGTCATGGTTTTACGTCTCATGTCACCTTGTTGCGTCCGAAAAGCAACGGCAGCGTAACGCTCAATAGTAATGATCCTTATGATCCGCCTAAGATCGATCCTGCGTTTTTCAGTCATCCTGAAGATATGGAGATAATGATTAAGGGCTGGAAGAAGCAGTATCAAATGTTAGAGAGTTCGGCGTTTGACGACATCCGTGGTAATGCTTTCTACCCAGTGGACGCCAGTGATGACGAGGCTATCGAGCAAGATATTCGCAACCGTGCAGACACTCAGTATCACCCAGTTGGGACCTGTAAAATGGGCCCTAACAGTGATTCATTAGCCGTGGTGGATAACGATCTTAAAGTCTATGGGTTGAATAACTTGAGAGTCATTGATGCTTCTGTGATGCCGACATTGATTGGGGCAAACACCAACGCGCCAACCATTATGATTGCTGAAAAAGTCGCAGATCAAATCAAAGAGGAATACGGGCTAGATAAGCAAGAATCTAGTATTCGAGCGAAAGGCGAAGCTGTGGTTTAATTCAAGAAGTTAAGTGATAACCACAAATAAAACAGTAGGTTAGATAGTCTTGATTTGATAAGACTCTCTAACCTATTTTTGTGTGCTTACTTAGAATAAAGCAAAAGTTAATTTAATCGCTTAACCAATAGCTTAAACAATGGTGTTATTTAGTTAGAGCTTGATTAAGCCACTGATCAAATTGGCCTTTTGGTAACGCACCGTTAATCGTATCGACACGTTTGCCATCTTTAAACACCATCACCGTGGGAATACTTCTGATTTGGTACATCGCGGCAAGCTGTTGCTGAGCTTCAGTATCAATCTTAACGAATCGAACATCTCCCGAACGCTCTTTAGCAACGTCACTGAACACTGGCGCAAAGCCAACACATGGGTTACACCATGTTGCCCAGAAATCGACAACCACTGGCTGTGAACTATTCAAAATAGATTGGAAATTAAGTGACGTTCCCTCGATAGGAGCGCCATCGAGCAATGCTGTTTTGCATTTACCGCAGGTTGGGCTTTCTGAAATTCTTTCTGAAGGAACTCGGTTTACGCCATTACAAGAAGGGCAACGTGTGTTGAATGTAGACATAACTTTCTCTTTTTATTGTAACTCCGTGTCTAACGCGATTTACGAATCACGCACGGAGCGCTTATACTGTTTAAAACTAGAATACGATACTTAAATAAAAACAAACAATAAATAGGTAAATGATGACAAAATTTTACGCCGAGATTACGGGCTGGGGAAAGTGTCTGCCACCAGCCGTGTTGTCCAATGATGATCTAAGCACTTTCATTGATACGTCTGACGAGTGGATTAGAACTCGAACTGGTATCGAAAACCGTCGTATCAGTCATGTAAATACCTCTGAGTTAGCGACTGTTGCTGCTCAACACGCAATGGCGTGTGCTGGTCTTACTGCCGAAGATATCGACCTCGTGATCATCGCGACGTGCAGCCCAGACTCCCTTATTCCAAATACTGCGTCTAAAGTTCAACAGAACCTAGGCATCAAGAGCGCAGCGGCTTTCGACCTTAACGCAGCGTGTACAGGGTTCATCTACGGCGTTGAAACGGCGACTCGACTGATTCAAGCAGGCAACTACCGTAATGCTATCGTAGTGGGTGCAGAACGCTTGTCATTCTTCATCGACTGGACCAAGCGTGATACTGCGGTTCTATTTGGTGACGGCGCAGGTGCTGTGGTTCTATCTCGCACTGAAGAGCAGGTTGGCTTACAAGAAGCGCAAATCGGTTGTGACGCAGAAGGCCGTGACATTCTAGCGGTACCCAAATTCGGTACTTCTATGGACCGCTTTGCTGCAGATAACGGTTACTGGGACTTTGATTTCGTAGGTAAAGAAATCTTCAAGCGTGCAGTGAAAGGCATGGGCGCTGCTGCACACACAGTATTAAGCCGTACTGGCATCTCAACCGACAATATCGATGTTGTGATTCCGCACCAAGCTAACATCCGAATCATCCAAACTTTGTGTGATATGGCGGGTATTGAGCGCGAGAAAGCGTTTGTTAACATCCAAAACTACGGCAACACGTCGGCAGCTACTGTGCCAATTGCACTGTGTGAATCATTAGAGCAAGGCTTCGTTAAACCTAACTCTAACATCTTGCTTGCGGCATTTGGTGCAGGTTTAACTTGGGGTGCTGGCCATATTAAGTGGGGCAGTCGTGTTGAACCGTTAGGTCAATCGGATGCGAAGCTTCCAGAAGCGGATAAATCTGCTTTGGAGCTTCTAGAAAGAGCCATTTTACACTGTAAAACGCGTCCTAACTCAGAAAGTGAGTAGCGGAGTATGGTACGAGTTCGCCTTTTAAGTCGGATTCGCCCCATGATATAAATCGACCACCATAGTGCTCGTTTAATTAGGGACTGATCTCGTCCCTTTTGTTATTTCTTAGGAAGTGTTTTGAAGAAAGTTTTAGCAATTGGCTACGTTTGGCCAGAACCGAATTCATCGGCGGCTGGCAGCCATATGATGTCTCTTTTACGCCTGTTCAAGAGACAAGGTTGGTCCGTTGAATTTGCAACGCCAGCTCAAGAAACCGAGCACATGATCGATCTCTCTGAAGAGGGCATCACGAGCCAATCTATACAGTTAAATTGCGATAGCTTTGACCTGTACATCGAAGAGCTGCAACCCGATGTCGTGATGTTTGACCGTTTCATGATGGAAGAGCAGTTTGGTTGGCGTGTCGAGAAAGTATGTCCGAATGCCTTTAAATTACTGGATACCGAAGACTTACAGTTCCTACGTAACGCGCGCCATGAAGCGGTTAAGAAAGAGGCTGAACTGACCAAAGCGCATTTGTACAGTGACTTAGCGAAACGTGAAATTGCCGCAATCTTACGCTGTGATCTTTCGTTGATCATTTCAAGCTACGAGATGGATCTGCTTCAATCTGAGTTCAATATCGATCCAAAACTGCTTCATCATTTGCCGTTCATGGTTGATCTTAATACACTTCCTGAAAGCACGAAAAGCTTTGAAGAACGTAAGCATTTCATGACGATAGGTAACTTTAGACACGCACCGAACTGGGATGCTGTGCTTCAGTTACAGAAGATTTGGCCGAAGATTCGCAAGCAGTTACCTGAATCCGAACTTCATATTTATGGATCTTATCCGCCGCCGAAAGCAACGGCTTTGCACAACCCTAAAACCGGTTTCCATATCAAAGGTTGGGCGAAAGACGCTCAAGAAGTGATGGAGCAAGCTCGTGTGTGTGTTGCACCACTCCGATTTGGCGCGGGCATTAAAGGCAAGTTGCTTGATGCGATGAAGTTACAAACTCCGAACGTGACGAGTGAAATCGGCAGCGAAGGCATGTTACCACAAGGAGAATTGCAATGGCCGGGCGCAGTGGCTGATGATATCGACGAGTTTGTTGAACAAGCTGTCGGTTTATACAAAGATGAAGAGAAGTGGCTTAAAGCACAAAGCCAATGTCATTCAATCCTTGAAGCGCACTACGAGCAGAATCAACTCGGCGACACATTGATTGAGCGATTAACGGCGTTAGAGTCCGATCTTGAATCTCATCGACTGGATAACTTCTTTGGTTCGATGCTTAAGCACCACAGCATGGCGAGCACCAAGTATATGTCGCAGTGGATAGCTGAAAAGAACAAGACTAAGTAACTGACACAATAAACCGAATCAAATAATAAGCCCTTAGGTTAACGCCTAGGGGCTTTTTTCATGCAGGACGCTTATTAATTTCAGACTTACAAACCGAAACATTCTAGCAATACATTAGCATTGACTAATTTATATTTATTAGTAAACTCTAATTTAAATTGAGGATGATGAGTTAATCGACGTTATGAGAGAGGTCAGTGATGAGTTTAATACCTTGGGATGCATTGTTCGGTGGCATGTTGTTAGGCGCGTCGGCAATTATTCTTATGTTAGGAATAGGACGAGTAGCAGGTATTAGTGGCATTGTCAGCCGTTTATTACCAGTTGGGACTAGCAACAAAGAAAGCAAAGACACGGATACAGAAAAAACCGAAAAACATTGGCGACTTGCTTTTGTTGTCGGAATGGTCGTGAGCGGCTGGTTATTGATTCCAACAGGCTACCAACTTCCGCAATTAGAAGAGATCAACTTCGCAGTGGTTATCATAGCCGGATTATTGGTGGGCTTCGGTACCAAGATGGCGAATGGCTGTACTAGCGGCCATGGCATTGTGGGGATGGCTCGTTTGTCCAAGCGCTCAATCATCGCTACTTGTGTATTCATGGGTGTGGCAATCGTAACTGTGTTGGCTAAGAACTTGATCGGTTTGGGGGCGTAATGAAAAACTCTTCACTTACTATCGTTATCGGTTTGGTCGCAGGTATTCTTTTTGGCTCAGGTATGATCATTTCAGGCATGGTTGACCCGAACAAAGTACTTGGGTTTTTAGATATTGCTGGCGACTGGGACATTAGCTTGGCATTCGTCATGGGTGGCGCGTTATTGGTCTTCGCTCCGTTTTATCACTTGGTCATTAAAAAGCGCGCTCAAGCCGTCAATGGCGAACCTTTAGATAGCAGTAATAATCCACTAATAGATAGAAAGTTGATCTTAGGTTCAACTGCTTTTGGTTTAGGCTGGGGGATTGCAGGCTTTTGCCCGGGCCCTGCAGTAACCAGCCTTAGTGGAGGTAACCCAACGGTATGGCTGTTCGTCTTAAGCATGCTGGTGGGAATGTGGTTGGCGGGTCGTACGAACAAAACCTGTTAGTAGCAAGCTTATCGCTGATTACATTGGCTTTGACGTTATTCGTTCTGAGCTGACCAAGCATAGAGGTTGACTCGCTTTTAGCAAAAAAGCCAGTCAGCCTCTTTCTATATCTACCGTTAGCTATGATCTGCCGTTATCTAAAATCTACTATTTAATAGTCGTTGAAACTGGGCAATGGTCGCTAAGTTTGTAATCAAGCACATCTTGTGTTTCAAAGACCTTCTGTTTAGCAGGAGAGGCATCTAAGGATTTGCTCACTACAATATGATCAATCACAGAACGGAACTGGTGTGTGCGATGGTTATTGCGGTTAGAGCGTACCTTACAATCTGCTCGAGTTTTTCTTGTCGCCAACTGAGCATCGGCATTTTGAGTTAAGTCTTTCCACATCCAATCTCTTGAGTAAGAAAGGTTATGGTTGAAATCGCCTAATATTGCGTAATCCTGACCTTGGCGTTCTCTTTGCTGTATCCATTTATTAAGTTGTTGCGCTTGGTCTTTGAGCCTTGAACAGTCACGGTTAGATTTATACGCGCCGCTGCAACCCGCCTTTAAATGCACAGACAACATGTGAATTGGTTTTGTATCCGTTTTCACAACCATATAACTGGCAAATCTAAGCTTGCTGTTAGCGCCCGATTCGAGAGGAAAGTCAGCGTAGTCGGTGAGTATGATTCCTTTACGAACCGCGAAGCCTGTGTATTGGTTTACTTCTTTGAACTGATGGTTGCTGTTTTCTGGTAATGCTCGGTCAGACATCAATATCTTGTATTGATCACCTGCGATGCGCTGAATGGCATTGATGTCATCGACTTCTTGGAAAGCCACCACATCCGAATTTAAGGATTGGAAATACTGTTCGAGCTTATCGAAATCCGCTTGATCACGTTGGTCAGAAAACTTATTCACAGCCTCATTGGTTGATAACCATTCGATATTCCAACTGGATATGGTTAAAGGTTCGCCAAATGCTTGGCTACTGAGCAAGCAGCCTAACATTATCCAGTTTTGAAGTCGTTTCATCCCAAATATCCCTAATTTTGGTGTGCAATATAGTTGAGCCGTTATCCTACAACACTTACCGAAAATTCAACTCTTTTTAGCAGTTTTTTTATTGTTACATTGTTTCTTTTCGACTTGAGATCTCACGTAATAATATTGGATTTATCTTGTTCGGCGTGCCTATTTTATTGATCCAAATCAATACTCAATGTTGGTGGTTCTCGTTAAATACGCCACAATATCTAGTGTTAGTTAAACGATAAATCGCTCTATAGTGTGTTTGTGGATAAGTCTGTGAATACCTCAAGAGTAAGGAGAAGTGGTGAAATCAATCGTAATCAAGCGTGATGGCTCAAGAGCTCCATTCAGTAGAGATCGCATCCAAGCTGCAGTGGAAGCAGCATCAGACAAAACCGATAAGGAAATTGCTATTTATGCTCTGAATGTGGCATTAGCAGTTGAGTTGAAGCTCGAAGACTACGATGAAGTTCATATCTCTGAAATTCAAACCATGGTCGAGAACGAGCTAATGCAGGGACCATACAAGTCTCTTGCTCGTGCCTACATTGAATATCGTCATGACCGTGACATCGCACGTGAAAAGCAAAGCGCTTTAACTCGCGAGATCGAAGGTCTGATCGAAGAAAGCAATGTTGATCTGATCAATGAGAATGCCAACAAAGATGGCAAAGTTATCCCAACTCAGCGTGATTTGCTAGCGGGTATCGTGGCTAAGCATTATGCAAAAACTCACATTTTGCCGCGTGATATCGTACAAGCTCACGAGTGTGGTGACATTCACTATCACGATTTAGACTACGCACCGTTCTTCCCAATGTTTAACTGTATGCTTATCGATCTTAAAGGCATGTTAACGCATGGCTTCAAGATGGGTAACGCGGAAATCGACACACCTAAATCGATCTCTACGGCGACAGCGGTAACTGCACAGATCATCGCGCAAGTGGCAAGCCACATATACGGCGGTACAACGATTAACCGTATCGACGAGGTTCTAGAACCGTACGTAATGGCGAGTTACGAGAAACACCTATCACTAGCGAAAGAATGGGACATTCACAGCCCAGAAGCTTTTGCTATATCTCGTACAGAGAAAGAGTGTTACGACGCTTTCCAGTCTTTGGAATACGAAGTAAACACGCTACACACGGCTAACGGACAAACACCATTCGTCACGTTTGGTTTCGGTCTTGGTGAAAGCTGGGGTTCAAAACTTATCCAGCAATCTATCTTGAAAAACCGCATCGCAGGTTTGGGTAAGAACCGCAAAACAGCCGTGTTCCCTAAACTGGTCTTTGCAATCAAAGATGGTTTGAACCACCAGAAGCAAGATCCAAACTACGATATCAAGCAATTAGCGCTTGAGTGTGCATCTAAGCGTATGTACCCAGACATTCTTAACTACGACAAAGTGGTAGAAGTGACAGGGTCATTTAAAACGCCTATGGGCTGCCGTAGCTTCTTGAATACTTACGAAGAAAACGGTGAGTTGATTCATGAAGGCCGTAACAACTTAGGTGTTGTTAGCTTGAACTTGCCACGTATTGCTATTAACGCAAAACAAGATATGGCTAAGTTCTACGAACTGCTTGATGAAAAATTGAAGCTAGCTCGTCGCGCTCTAGAAACTCGTATTTCTCGTCTAGAAAACGTGAAAGCGCGTGTTGCGCCAATCCTATACATGGAAGGCGCTTGTGGCGTTCGTTTGAAAGCAGACGATTCTATTGCCGATATCTTCAAGAATGGCCGTGCATCTGTTTCTCTTGGTTACATTGGCATCCATGAAGCGATGACAGCACTTTACGGCACAGACGTTCACCTGTATGACGATGGCGAAATGCGTGCTAAAGCGCTTGAGCTGGTGGAGTACATGAAGCGTGAAGTGGAATCTTGGACAAAAGAGACAGGTTACGCGTTCAGCTTATACGGCACACCAAGTGAAAACCTATGCAGCCGTTTCTGCAGCATCGATACCAAAGAGTTTGGTGTAATTGATGGTGTAACTGACCGTGGCTACTACACAAACAGCTTCCACTTAGACGTACAGAAGAAAGTGAACCCATACGACAAGATCGATTTCGAGATGCCTTATCCAGAAATCTCTAGCGGTGGTTTCATCTGTTACGGCGAATTCCCGAACATGCAGAAGAACATCGAAGCGCTAGAAAACGTATGGGACTACAGCTACACACGTGTTCCTTACTACGGCACCAACACGCCAATTGATGAGTGCTACGAATGTGGCTACAATGGTGAGTTCGACTGTACAAGTAAAGGCTTTACGTGTCCTAAGTGTGGTAACCATGACTCAACCAAAGTGTCGGTAACGCGCCGCGTTTGTGGTTACCTTGGTAGCCCAGATGCACGACCATTTAACTTCGGTAAGCAAGAAGAAGTTAAACGCCGCGTGAAGCACCTTTAGTAAGCTCTAAGATCATTAGCTATCTTACTAAGAAGAGCTACGTTTCAAGAAACAAGATTGGTATCGGCGCTATGTCGATACCAATTCTTTTATTTAAGATCTTACAGCATTTCGCTTCAAACTATTAAGCAATAACGAGTTTTCAATACTGCCTTATGAACTACCATCAATATCACCCAATCGACGTTGTAAACGGCCCAGGAACACGCTGCACTTTGTTTGTGTCGGGCTGTGTGCACCAGTGTCGCGGGTGTTATAACCAATCGACGCAAAGTTTGGACTCAGGGCACTTGTTCACTCAAGAACTGCAAGACCACATTATCGCTGATCTGAACGATCCGCGAATCAAGCGTCGTGGCTTGTCGCTTTCTGGTGGTGATCCTCTGCATCCTGCAAACGTATCTGAAGTGCTTCAGCTTGTTCAGCGTGTAAAAGCAGAGTGTGAAGGTAAAGACATCTGGGTGTGGACGGGTTACGAGCTCGACGAACTCGATGAAAATCAGAAGCAAGTGCTTGAATACGTCGATACTTTGATTGATGGTCGCTTTGAACAAGATAAAGCGGATCCAATGTTGGATTGGCGTGGTAGTTCAAACCAAATCATTCATCGATTTACTGACATATAACAGTTGTCGTGGCTTAGCACACTCGTAAAACGAAAAAGGGCGTCATGGTTAGCGCAATGCAACCAATCGGCCCTTGGGTGTGAGTTCTTTTCGTTTATTCGCTTAAACTACCATTCAAGCAACGACCTGATCTGGCTCTTCTATTAAGTTGTTGATCCATTTCTTAGAGTGAATCCGCTGGCTAGTTAAAGCTATCTTCGCTAGCTCTTCCAGCAGCACAATCATCAAAACCCATTCTAGCGGCCACCCCAACACCAGAGCAGTAAAGTAGGCGAGGGGAATACCAATGGCCCACTGGCCGAATATGTCGATGAAGATGCTGTAGTTGATGTCTCCACCACTTTTTAGCACTCCGCCTATACCAACCATATTGAAGACTCTTAGTACCATACCGAGTGCCATTACTAAGGTAACGTTAACGGCCGTATCTTTGAGCTCTAAGTGAGTAAGACCGATCATGTATACGATCGCGGGTTTGGCGATAAAGCACATTAACGCTAGTAAAGCAGCAAGCCCACAACTCACTAACACATAGCCCCAAGCTGTATTCTCGACACGTTGATAGTTCTTCGCACCGATCTCGTTACCTAGAATGATGGAAGCCGCAACCGCAAAACCCAAAAAAGCAGAGATCAAAATGCTTTCGACAGGCGATAGCAAGGAAATGATCGCAAGTTCTCCAACCCCCATTTGGCCAACAATAACGTTGTAAATAAGAATCCCGCCCGCCCACGCAGTGTCGTGAACCAACATAGGTATAGCCACCGTAAAGTACTTCTTTCTATGCTTCGGTAATAACGCATCTCGCCAATTGCTTAACGTCGGGAATAGGTGCGGGTAATGTTTTCTTGCCATAACAAGCAATGCAATGGTTTGAAAGAATCGAGATACTGTGGTGCCAATAGCCGCACCAACCACACCCAGTTCTGGAAACCCAAACAAGCCGAAGATCAATAGGGCATTGAGAATTGCATTGACGATGATTGCCCAGATACTGATTTTGGTGGGGAGCTTGGCTTCGCCCACAGAGCGAAGTGCACTCTCTAGCGGCACAACTACAGCGGTACCAATAAGGCTGGCTCCTGTTATCCAAAGGTAATCCGTTGCCAAGCGGACGTAATCAGGGTCTGAGGCCACCACAGACACGACTGATTCAGGAGCCAATGTATAGATGAACACAAAGGGAATGATGGCAAAGATCGAAAGTGCCCATGATTGCGCTAGTGTACGTCGAATTCCGTTGAAATCACCGGCACCAAAATATTGCGAAGCTAGCACGCTCACAGCTCCGCTAATCCCCGATACCATGATCAAGTTGAAGAAGAAGATACGGTTGCCAACACCAACAGCGGCGGTTGCAGAATCACCAAGCTGGTTGACCATAAAAATATCGACCACGCCTAGTAATGAAAACAACATGGTTTGCAGTGAGACAGGTAAACCAATGTGTAATAGTTTTTGCCAAAACTCTTTGTCCAAATGACGATATGTCGAGAGCATCGCATTTCCCCGGTAGTGATTATGCGAGAAGTTTATCGGCATTTGTTTTCGCTGTATTCTTCAGACTCATCACAAACTTTTGCCAAACTATCCACTTTGATAAGTTGGCCAATAGAATGAGTTAGCAGTGATATGAGTGATAAACAAGAAAGGTATGAGATCTCTGAAAAGACGCACCAAGAGTTTGTCGATCAAAGCCATGTTTTGGCATTTGAAGAGCTCGGTATCGTTCAATGTGGCACGGCGTCGTGTCGAGACTTCTTTTCGGTGTATCGTAAGAACCAACAAAAACACATGTTGCTGTATACCGTGAGAGGTAAGGGATGGCTCGAAAGCGAAGGGTGTCGCTACATTCTAGAACCAGGCTCTTGCATTACTGTTCCTGCAGGCGTTGAGAACGGTTTTGGTATTGAAGAAGAAACATGGCAGATCGCATGGATCTTTCTATCGCCTAATAAACAATGGGAAAATGTCGTCAGTGATGAAGTGAGTTATACGCTGTCTCCGGCGGCAGAAGTCGTCTCGTCGTGCATTCATACGTTGTTGAGAAGTATTGCCTTACCCATCGATTTGGGTGGAGCGATTGCGATTCACAGTGTAGCCCAAATAGAGTTCATGATTAATGCGCCAGTGCCTCAGCAACAGTCGCGCAATTTGATCCGCTTAAGACGCGTTTTCGATAATGTACAAAAGCAGCTCCATAAAGAATGGAACGTTCATGAACTCGCGAGCTTATTCCCGTGCTCAGAGCCACACTTCCATCGTTTGTGTCAGCGCTATTACTCGCACAGCCCTATGACTCATATCATGCGTATGAGAATGGAATACGCTGCACGGCTACTTAGATCGAGTGATTGGTCGATTCAACACATTGGTGAGATAGTCGGATATCCAAATCCCGCTAACTTTAGCACTCGGTTTAAGGCGTGGTCAGGAATGACACCAAGACAATTCAAACAAAGTGCCCAATAGCGATCTTTATAGGCGCATGCAAACATAAGACACATAGAAGCATAAGATACATAGAAATACAGCGCTTTGAATTGTGCAATTGGTTATTAGGTGTTTGAAATTTGCACTATTTATCCGTTTGAAATGACCAATCTCTGATTACTTCTAATTACTAATGGTAACTAAGCGCTTCTATTAAAAAATGTTTCTGATTTGTCTACGATAATGTTAACGTGAAACTCATACTTGAATTTCAAAGGGTTGTGACTTTCATGTTTTCACATCTACCAAAACCAACTTTAGATCCAATTCTATCTCTGTCTGTCGCTTACCGCGGCGATACTCGCACTGATAAAGTCGACTTAGGCATTGGCGTTTACAAAAACGACCAAGGTGAAACACCGATCATGAAAGCCGTCTCTAAGGCTCAAGATATCGTTGTTGAAACACAGAAAACCAAAGCTTATGTTGGCCTAGCAGGCTGTGAAGAGTTTAACCAGAGCATGGTTGATCTGTTGCTTAAAGGGACTTCTGCAATAGGTCGCGTTGCTGCGATTCAAACACCAGGTGCAAGTGGTGCACTTCGCATGTTGGGTGACTTGATGAAAGTCTCTCAACCAGACACAACGGTTTGGATTTCAAACCCAAGCTACGTTAACCATAAACCGGTGATGGAAGCGGCGGGCTTAAAAGTTCGATACTACAATTACTTCAGTCCTGAAACGAAGCAAGTTGATACGGCTAAAATGTTGGCCGACCTTTCAAAAGCGGGTCCATCAGACGTGGTACTTCTTCACGGTTGCTGTCATAACCCAACGGGTGCTGACATTGATTTTGAAGCGTGGCAGGAAATTACTAAGTTATCGCAAAAGAATGGTTTCTTACCGTTTGTTGATATTGCCTACCAAGGCTTTGGTGATGGCCTAGAAGAAGACGCAAAAGGTCTTCAACATATGGCGAACAACGTAGAAGAGATGTTGATTACGACGTCATGTTCGAAAAACTTCGGTTTGTACCGTGAAAGAACGGGTGCCGCGATCGTTATCGGTAAGAACAGCGAACACGTAGGCAATGCTAAAGGTAAGCTACTGACGCTGGCTCGTTCAACTTACACAATGCCGCCAGATCATGGTGCCGCGTTGGTTAAAACAATTCTTCAGAATCAAGAACTAACGGCGATTTGGAAACAAGAGTTGAGTGAAATGCAGCAACGTTTGTTAAATCTGCGCCAAAGTTTATGTAATGAATTGCGAAATACTTACAACACGTCACAATTTGACTTCATCGAAAGCCATAAAGGCATGTTTAGTGTACTAGGCTTTAAAGAAACTCAAATGAATCAACTACGTGAAGAATATGGAGTCTATGGTGTTGGTGATGGACGCATCAATATCGCAGGCCTTTCTGAATCCCATATTCCTTATGTGGCTAAAGCGATAGCCAACGTTTCAAAATAGAAGGTGACTGAATGTATAATTGGAAAGCGATTGTAGTTTTAATGCTAAGTGGTGGCCTGTTTGCTTGTTCGACAACTACTGAAGTTCCTGTCGAGCCAGAGCAAAAGCCTCAAGTAGAACAACCTGTTGTCGATGACTCTTCTAAGACTGACGCAACGGAAGGCGAAAAAGTAACGGAACCTACAGAGAAGCCTGAAGAAGTAAAACCAACGGAACCAGAAGCGAAACCAAAGCCTGAACAAAAACCGACTGCAAAACCAACCAAGACAAGTGATGGCAAACTGATTCTTGGCGAAGAGGAGTGGGTGTTTGTTCCTGGTCTTAAAGAAGCGTTTAAAGCACGAGTTGATACAGGTGCAACAACATCATCAATCAGTGCCGTTGATATTGTTGACTTCGAACGTGACGGTAAAGATTGGGTTAAGTTCAAAATTGAACATGACGGCATCACAACTGAAGAGATCAGCTTGCCGGTAGAGCGTTGGGTTAAGATCAAGCAGTCGAGCGCGGAAGGTACACAACGACGTGCTGTTGTTGTCGCTTCAATTCAAATCGGCGATCTAAAAGATAAGACTGAATTTACGCTAGCAGATCGAACGCATCTTTCTTTCCCAATTCTGTTGGGGAGAAGCTTCTTTAGAGATGTTGCCGTTGTCGATGTTGGTCAAAAATACGTTCAGAAAAAAGTAACTAAATAGCGTCAATCGGTATTTATTCGAATTAGAGTCTGATGCTTTTATTGATGAGAAATGAAATCCCTACTAATGGAATTAGTGGGGATTTTTTCTTTTTATGATGTAATAAACGACGAAATACACTTTATTGTGCGTTGTTCTTCATTCGTTCACTGTTTAACCTCGACAATGTGATCCTGATCTCTATATAATCCGCGCTTCGTTTTATGTTTAATCCATACTTTCGTACTTCTTATTTTGGCTAATTGAAATAGCCAAATAATTATCTGTCAGTACACGCTTAGGAATTAGTTCTTTGATATCTACCGCGAACATCACAATGCAATTTGGCGCAGAGCCGCTGTTTGAAAACATCTCTGCTAAATTTGGTAACGGAAACCGTTATGGTTTGATCGGCGCCAATGGTTGCGGAAAATCAACGTTCATGAAAATCCTAAGTGGCGCATTGACGCCAAGCTCGGGCAACGTTTCGATCACTCCTGGAGAAAAACTGGGTGTGCTAAGCCAAGATCAGTTCGCTTTTGAACAGTACAGCGTTATCGATGTAGTAATCATGGGTGACAAAAAACTGTGGGAAGTAAAACAAGAACGTGACCGTATTTACTCTTTGCCAGAAATGAGCGAAGACGATGGTATGAAAGTCGCTGAGCTTGAAAGTGAATTCGCGGAAATGGATGGCTACACAGCAGAAAGCCGTGCTGGTGATATCCTAATTCAAGCGGGTATCGAAGAAGAGTTTCATTTCGGCCTAATGCAACAAGTTGCTCCGGGTTGGAAATTGCGCGTGCTATTGGCACAGGCACTGTTTGCAAACCCAGATATCCTGCTTCTTGATGAACCAACCAACAACTTGGACATTCACACGATTAACTGGCTTGCTGAAGAGCTAAACCAGCGTAAATGTACAATGATCATCATTTCGCACGATAGACACTTCCTTAACTCTGTATGTACACATATGGCAGATATCGACTACGGCGAGCTACGTGTTTACCCGGGTAACTACGAGTACTTCTTAGAAGCGTCGGGTTTGATTCGAGATCAACTTCTAGCGAGCAATGCTAAGAAAGCGGCTGAGATCAGCGAGCTTCAAGATTTCGTAAACCGTTTTGGTGCTAACGCATCTAAAGCAAAGCAAGCAAGTTCACGTGCTAAGAAAATGGACAAAATCACGCTTGATGAAGTGAAATCATCGAGCCGTATGAGCCCATCTATTGATTTTGGTGAAGGTAAGAAACTGCACCGTCAAGCACTTGAACTTAAAGAGCTTGGTCACGGCTTCGATGGCGAAACACTGTTTGCTGGTGGTAACTTGCTACTTGAAGCGGGTACTCGTCTTGCCGTTATCGGTGAGAACGGTGTGGGTAAAACAACACTATTGAAATGCCTAGTTCAAGAGCTAGAACAAAACGAAGGTATCGTTAAATGGTCTGAAAACGCATCAGTAGGCTACTGCCCACAAGATAGCACGTCTGACTTTGATAACGATCTGAGTATCTTCGATTGGATCTCACAATGGCGTACAGTGAAGCACGATGACCTTATGGTACGTGGTATTCTAGGTCGTCTATTGTTTACTGCTGATGATGCGAACAAGAAAGCGCGTAACTGTTCTGGTGGAGAGAAGAACCGTCTGTTATTCGGCAAGCTAATGATGCAAGACATCAACGTGCTTGTGATGGACGAACCAACGAACCACATGGACATGGAAGCAATCCAAGCCCTGAACGACGCATTGAAGGTTTACACGGGGACGCTTATCTTTGTAAGCCATGACCGTGAGTTCGTTTCTTCGCTAGCAACACACATCATTGATGTAAAAGACCAACAATTAGTGAGCTTCCAAGGTACTTATGAAGAGTACTTGGATCATCAGAAAAAGATGCTGATGGTTAGCTTATAACAGTCTTAGTTGGTCTATAACCGTATTGGTTGACCTATAGTTGCATTAGTAATTAGGTAAACGGCTAACAGCTAACTGTTTATTTGCTGACTATAATAAGAAAGTAATAAGAATAAAAAAGCCCCCGAACACAATAGTGGTCGGGGGCTTTTTGTCGTTCTGATGTTGGTTCTAATTTTAAACGCGGTTAAAAAAATTGTTTAACCGCGCCCAAGAACGAGAACGAGAACGAGAACGAATTATCCGTACGTCTAGTATTTAAACAATTGAACTTGAGTATTCAACTGTTGAGCAATACCGCGCAACTCTTCAGACAAGTGACGAGAGTTATCAGCCTCAGTAGACATGTTTTCTGATACATCATTAACCAACTGAATATTCTTACTGACTTCACCGGTAACCGATCTTTGCTCAGAAGCAGCATTCGAGATATGTGAAGCCATCTCCGAGATCTGTTGAATCGATGTCGCGATCTCTTCCAGTGCAATAGTCGCATTGTTTGCATCATCGACACTTGATTGCGCCAAATCTTGGCTACGTTGCATTGATTCAACCGCACTGACGCTGTTTTTCTGAAGAGTCTCGATCATTTCGCGTATCTCGTCTGTAGAACTGTGAGTACGTTGAGAAAGAACACGAACTTCATCTGCCACAACCGCAAAACCGCGACCTTGTTCACCCGCACGTGCTGCTTCAATCGCTGCGTTTAAGGCCAATAGGTTAGTTTGTTCTGCAATATCAGAAATGGTTGATAGAATAGTGTTGATGTCTAACGCATTCTTCTCAACTTCTTGAATGATTCCTGAAGCGTTCTCAACTTGTTGAGCAAGACTAGTGATGGAATCTTGGTTACGAATGATGACTTGCTTACCTTGTTCACAATTCTCTGTTGAACTGATCGCTGAATCAGCCGTCATTTGCGCGTTGTTTGCTACTTCTTCTGCTGTTGCCGACATTTCATGTACGGCTGTAGCAATCTGAGAAATTTCGTGAAGTTGGACTGATAGACCTTCACTTGTTTGACGAGCGACATTGGTACTAATTTCAGATTGCTGATTAAGCTGGTTCGAAGAGCCCGCAATATCACGCACTATCTCTTGAAGTTTTGCTATGAACGCGTTGACGTGATGCGCTAGGGTGCCAATCTCGTCTTTACTATGAACAGTCATACGCTGTGTTAAGTCGCCGTCACCTTTGGACAATGCTTCCATTGCCGAGCTTAGTGTCGTTAATGGCGACAGTGCTTTCTTGATGATAAACATCGCAACAAATGCGATTACAGCAAGTTGTATTAGACCAAATATTACCGACTGACGAACTAATGAATAGTAAGAAGCAAAAGAGTGATCTTTATCTATAACAACAGTGAAGTACCAGTCTGTATGAGGAACTTTCTGAGCAGAAAGAAGGGAGTCGGTACCTTTAATGGTTAACTCTTCAAATTCTGGATTTTGCGCAAGTGATTTGATTTTCTGAGCAGAAAGGTTGTTTGAAATATTAGAAACAGGCTTTAGCGTTAGGCCACGGTCTCTATGGGCAACAATATTACCTTTACCATCGACAAGAAAAGCGTAAACACCAGGTTGCTCAATACTTACAATATCATTGATGAGGGTGTTTAAGTTCAGGTCTGCACCAATAACGCCAGAGAACCCGTTGGTATTGAATGGGCTTGCAATTGTTACCACTAGGTCATTCGTAGCCACATCAACATAGGGTTCAGTGACGACTGTTTGACCTGCCGCCATAGGCGCTTTGTACCAATCTCGAGTACGTGGGTCGTAATCTTGCGGTACTGGCAAATCACCACCTAGAAGAAAGCGACCGTCAGAAAGCCCTGCGTAGGCAATTTGGAACTTACCAGCACTCGTACTTTGAGTTAAATAGCTGGTTGGGTCATCGGTAAAAGTAAATGAATTTTTCGCTGCATTTACAACGTTAATTCGGCCTTCAATCCATTTTTCTATACCCGATACCGTTGTATCAGTTAGTGTATTTGAATATTGCTGAATGGAACGATAGGTTTCGTTAAGAAGTTGCTTACCTGTTACATAAGTCTGAATCATAGTCATTGCGAAAATAATGACAACAAACATCAATGTTAATTTGTTCTTGATTGAAATATTGCTAACACCCATTTACGGTACTTCACTCTATTAGAAATTTGGAAGAGAGTAGCAGTACGCCGTATTACCGTAAAGATATTTTATTACTGATTTTTATCAATAAATGAATAGCATAAAAATGAGTTATAAACGGAAGTGACGAGAAAGGGTGATTTTCGAGGATTTTAAGCTAAATGTTTAGTTTTTAGTTGCAAAATCAGCCATTAAGGCCAATAGGTCACGAGACTATTAGCCTTTAAGTTACCGTTTAAACAATCGAATTTAACATTTGATCACTGATGGATCATAAGTGTTGAATAGACTTAAAAGCCAAATCGAGCTGACATTAAGAACTGGTGTCCGTAAGTACCGTTATTTCGAAGGTCTATACCTACTGAAAGCTGTTCTGTTGAGTGGAAGCGAGCCCCTACACCGACAATTGAACTCGTGTCGTCGCTGTCGACGAGTTGACCAAGGCGGGCGTTAACTTCAATGTTTGCCAGCAACCAAGCTCTTAAACCAATATTGATTTCAGTTTTAATGTGGTTACCATCATTACGTTCGATGTTGTGCAGTAACATCTGTCCAGTAATATCAGCCAACTGATTAATTGGGCCGTTGAACCCCATACCTACAGCCGCATCCCAATCCCCTTCAAATTCAGAATCGATTCGAGCAACAAAGTGTGAGTTTTGAGTGAACATTGTTGTGACTTCGCCACCAAATGTACTAGGGCTAATACCTGTGCGTAGCTCAAATGTATTGTAGTTAAAGTTGTTTGCATACGCAGAGAATGAACACAGTGTAACCAACCCCAAAAGGACCGTCTTGTTTGCGCTACCTAGCATGGTGACTCCATATTAATTATATTTTTCGGCATTATAATGCAAAAAAGCCTGCAATATGCAGGCCATTTGTTATAAATCATGTCTTTGAAGTCGACGGTACGGAGTTCGTATCTTACAAAACTTGAATATGATCTACTTCGATCTCTGGCGTTTTACCACCTTCGTATTCGCCAAATATACGAACTTTTGTATCTGCGGTGAGCGGTTGCGCTAGAAGGATATCGTCATCCAGTTCGATCTGAATTTCACTCTGACCATCAGAGAATACGAACGTATCGTTTTTTAGTTGACGAACAATCTTGCCATCTACGATTGCTTCTTGCTCTGCGAACATGCTGGTGTCTGCTAGTAGAGTCGCAACTGAAACGGTTTCAATCGGTCCCGTGTACGCAATAGCGCTCTGATGCTTGTGGTTACTGTCGCTATTGTTGTGATTACTGTCGCTGTGATGGTCGCTAGCCATTGCGAAAGTAGGAGCGAGGATAATAGTAGATGCGATAGCTAATACAGTTTTTTTCATGGTGAATCCCTTAATGTTGTTTTTATTAGAAACGTTTTTCTTAATTTGAAACGTTTCTTTTCGTGAGTGCGCTTATTTTGTTTGTAAGCTTCGTTTCGATGGAGCTATTAAACAACACTGGGGTTGAATCCAGAGTGAGTAACACATTCATTTTCCATTCATTTTATTGAGCATCTACACGACAATGACGTTAAGATGGAGGCAGAGAAATATTGCCCACAGCTATAAATTGAAAATTAAGAAATAAAGGATTTAAGTACAGATGCGATCACCGTTAAACGCCCTTATGGTTCAAGGGACAACGTCAGATGCCGGAAAAAGTGTTTTGGTGGCAGGTTTATGCCGTGTTTTGGCAAGGAAAGGCATCAAAGTGGCACCTTTTAAGCCTCAAAATATGGCGCTAAATAGCGCAGTGACAAAAGATGGTGGCGAAATTGGTCGTGCTCAAGCGGTTCAGGCACAAGCTTGTAATATTGAGCCTACCGTCCATATGAATCCTGTATTGCTAAAACCCAATTCAGATACGGGTGCGCAAGTGATTCTACAAGGAAGAGCACTGACGAATATGGAAGCGACCGGATATCACGACTACAAGAAAGTTGCGATGAATTCGGTTATCGATTCGTTTGATCGACTTTCTGAAGAATACCAAAGCGTGATGATTGAAGGTGCGGGCAGTCCCGCAGAGATAAATCTTCGAGAAAACGATATCGCGAACATGGGCTTTGCTGAAAAGGCAGACATCCCAGTGATCATCGTTGCTGATATTGATCGTGGCGGCGTTTTTGCACACCTCTACGGCACATTAGCTCTATTATCTGAATCTGAACAAGCGCGCGTAAGAGGCTTTGTGATAAACCGTTTTAGAGGCGATATTGCGTTACTTCAATCTGGTTTAGATTGGCTAGAAGAGAAAACAGGTAAGCCTGTGATAGGGGTTTTGCCTTATCTGCATGGTTTTAACTTAGAAGCGGAAGATGCCATTACCTCAGCCCAAGAGTCTGATGGAGAAGCTAAACTTAAGGTTGTAGTGCCAGTACTAACTCGAATCAGTAACCATACAGACTTTGACGCTCTGCGACTTAACCCGTCGATTGATTTACGTTACGTAGGCAAAGGCGAGCGCCTGAACAACGCTGATTTGATTGTATTGCCGGGAACAAAATCGGTAAGAGCCGATTTGGAATACCTAAAACAGCAAGGTTGGGATAAAGATATTCAGCGTCATCTTCGCTTGGGCGGGAAAGTGATGGGTATTTGTGGCGGTTATCAGATGCTAGGGAATATCATCCACGACCCAGATGGCGTTGAAGGGAAATCAGGAAGCAGTGAAGGGTTGGGGTATCTTGATACTGAAACGACACTAACACAGCAGAAAACTTTAACCAATGTGTGTGGAACCATGACACTTGATGGCAAAACTGCACAAGTAAAAGGGTATGAAATCCACGTAGGTAGGACTGATGTCAATGAAACGGTATTACCTGTTCAGTTAGAATCTGGCAGTGTTGATGGTGCTGTGAATCAAGATAACTCAATTTTTGGTACTTACCTGCATGGCGTATTCGATAACAGTGATGCATTGTCGCTTATTTGCGAATGGGCAGGTGCTAATGATGTGACAGCGATTGACCATGAACAGCTTAAAGAGTTGGGTATCAATCGAATCGCTGATGCCATCGAAGATCACTTGAACCTTGACCTGCTTTGGCCTGAATTACCAGCTTAGGCCGCAACGTAGAAGTTAGCTCAAGAATTTAAACGAACAATAGATTAAATGAGAATAATGAAAAAACGAGTCATCCTTTTAACTATCGTCTTAGCTTCGGCACTGAATTCTACTTATCTTTTGGCTGCTGAAAAACTACGAGTTTATGCTGCATCGTCTATGACGAATGCGGTTAACTTGTTGGTTGAAGAGTTTGAGAAAGATCATTCTGTCGATGTTATTCCAGTGTATGCGAGCACGTCGTCTTTGGTGCGCCAAATTGAACGAGGCGCGCCAGCAGACATTTTTATCTCGGCAAACGAAAAATGGATGACGCATTTAGTCGATCGTAAGTTGGCTTTTAGTGACAATGTCACAAACTTGTGCGAAAACGAACTCGTGCTAATTTCCCCGAAAGAGACGCCAATATCTTTGGACCTCTCAAACGCTGACCAATGGGCTAAACTTCTAATGAATGAAAGACTTGCAGTTGGCAACACCATGTCGGTTCCTGCGGGTATCTATGCGAAAGAAGCGCTAGAAACGTTAGGTGTATGGGACGATGTGAAGACTCGATTGGCACCAAGTAACAATGTACGTATGGCATTGGCTTTGGTAGAACGCAGTGAAGCTAAGCTTGGCATTGTCTACAAAACAGATGCGTTGCTTTCTAAAGAAGTGAAGCTAGTGTCGACGTTCCCAGCCGATCTACACACACCAATACGTTACCCTGTAGCGAGATTGAGCGATAAAGTCGTCGCAGAAGAGTTCTACACGTTCCTAAAGAGCGAAAAAGCGAAGAACACATTAAACAGTTTTGGATTTGAAGTGCGCTAAATGATGTATTTATCGGAATACGAATACCAAGCCTTAATGCTGAGCTTGAAAGTCGCTGGGTTTGCCATCTTGTGGCTTATTCCTATCGGCATCGGCTTAGCGTGGCTACTCGCTAGAAAACAATTTCTAGGCAAAAGCGTTGTAGAGAGCATTGTCCATTTGCCTTTGGTGCTTCCACCCGTGGTTATTGGTTATTTACTACTAGTGATGATGGGGAGACAAGGTGTTATTGGCTCTTGGCTTAATGACGTGTTTGGTATTGTATTCAGTTTTAGCTGGAAGGGCGCTGCTCTAGCGTGTGTGGTCGTAGCATTGCCTCTGATGGTACGTTCTATACGACTGAGCTTAGAAACCGTAGACAGTAAACTTGAAGAGGCTGCAGCCACGCTAGGTGCTTCACCTCTTCGTGTGTTTTTCACCATCACTTTACCTCTGATGATCCCAGGGATCATTACTGGCACCATGCTTTCATTTGCGAGAAGCTTGGGTGAGTTTGGTGCGACCATCAGCTTCGTTTCCAATATCCCTGGAGAAACTCAAACCATTCCTTTAGCCATGTATACCTTTATTGAAACCCCTGGAGCTGAAATGGAAGCGGCTCGTTTGTGTGTCATCTCAATAGTGATCGCACTGAGTTCACTGATACTTTCTGAATGGCTCAACAAAAAGTCAGCAAAACGTTTGGGGGGCAACGCATGAGTCGCATGAGCACTTTGGTCCTCCAATATCAGCAACAGCTTGGTGAAACGTTTTTTGATATTGACTTAGAATTGCCAAGTACTGGTATTACGGCAATTTTCGGTCGTTCTGGTGCAGGTAAAACTTCACTTATCAATGCCATTAGTGGTCTCAAACAACCAGATAGTGGCTTGATCAGCGTATCTGGAACCATTCTGTTTGATAGTGAAAATGGCATCAACTTACCAACGCACAAACGCAACGTCGGCTATGTATTCCAAGAATCACGATTGTTCCCACACATGAAGGTAGCGGCGAATTTAAAGTACGGCATGAAATGCGTCGATAACGCGCACTTTGAACAAATAGTCTCGCTGCTATCGTTGGACTCGCTGCTTGATCGCTATCCAGCCCGTCTGTCTGGCGGTGAGAAGCAACGTGTTGCGATTGGCCGCGCACTGTTGTCTAAGCCCAGCATTCTATTGATGGATGAGCCATTGGCGTCTCTGGACTTACCTCGTAAGCGTGAAGTAATGCCGTTTCTGGAAAACTTATCTGAAACCGTTCAAATACCGATTATCTATGTCACTCATAGCCTCAATGAAATATTACGCTTGGCAAATCACCTTGTGATCATTGAGCAAGGCAAAGTTATTTCATCGGGGATGACGGAAGAGGTATGGGCATCGAGAGCCATGCAACCGTGGCAATCTTTTTCAGAGCAAAGTTCGTTGTTTGAAGCGACATTAGCGGAACATAATGATGATTATGCGTTGTCACGTCTAACGTTAGGTAAATCAACGTCACTTTGGGTTCAAAAGGTGTCGAGCGAGCTTGGCACTACGGTAAGGCTGCAAGTGAGGGCAAATGATGTCTCTATCACGTTACAGCAGCCGCAAGGCACTTCGATACGTAATATCCTTCCTGTCACTATTAAAAGGGTAGAGACGCACCAGCAAGGCTCGAATAAGCAGAGTGTCGCTGTCGAGTTAGAACTTGAGGCCGGATGCTACCTATGGGCGACTATTACATTGTGGGCGCTGGATGAGCTGAATTTAGAAATTGGACAACGTGTCTACGCACAAATTAAAGGCGTGAGTGTCGCGCAAAGAGATATCGCGATAACGCACTAAGCTTATGCAGCAAGCTCATGCGATAAGATATTCAGATCTAGCGGTAATACATTAAGATCCCAAGACGTACCTGGTTTTTGGTTTCATTTTAGAACGGGTAAAACTCGATCTTGATTCTGTGACTCGATCTTGATTCCATAAATGACTACATGTGTCATTTTATAGGGTGTAACTGCCAGTTTTGCGTCATACTATATGAGTGTGTATGTATACTTTCGTGCGATGAGAAAAGTTAGAATTATAAGAGCCACAATGAGAACCCCTGCACTAACAAGAACCCAGACGTTACGTTCGAATAATAGAAGAAGCGAGCAGAAAAAGAACGTATAGAAAAAGCTGCAGGTACAAAAAAGCCGCATGTTTTAAATAACATACGGCTTAATCATTAAGTTTTCGTTAAGCATTTAACCTAAATTTAGGTGCTCTGAATGGCTTAGCGGATGAAAACTTCTTTGAAATCACGCTTCAAGATAGCATCACGGCGCGCTTTCTTGATTTGCTTAGCCATGTCTTTTACACAGTTATGTAAAATTTGGTCAAGCAGTTGAGCTCGGTACTCTTCTTTTTCTTCATCAGTCATGCCTTCTGGAAGTTTAAGAGTAGGGAACTCCTCCATCATGTTTACGCCAGCGAAAGCTTGGCTAACAGAGATTAGAGCGTGGAATTGCTCGAAGTTGTCTAAAACATTTTGTGCGCTTGCTGGAAGGCTGCTCCAAGTTTCACGCACTGCTTCTTCAGACACTTCGTGAATAGAAGTAACCATGTTGTGCATCTCTTTAGGCACTTCATCAAATTCGATAACTTGGCGAAGCTCTGGTGAGATAGTGGTTAAATCGATTTCTTGTACTTCGTTGTTTGTAGCGTCTGACATAGTATTTCTCTTTAAAAAGAAACAATGCTAAAAAGATCTGTAAAAAAGTCAATATAATATAGAGATTAGGGCATGATTTAAGCCCAAATTTGAGCTACTTTGAATATTCAACACTAGATAAAGGTGATGTGATGATAGAAAAGGGATCTTCGATGCGCATATTGCTAGTTGATGACGTTCAACTGGATAGGATGCAACTCGCTATTCGACTCAAGCAACTGGGTCATGTTGTAGAAGCTGTTGGTAGCGGAAAAGAAGCCCTGAATGTTTATTCTGATTTTGATCCTGAACTCGTGTTACTGGATATCAGCATGCCAGACATGGATGGTTTTGAGGTCGCAAACGAAGTTCGTCGGCAATTCCCAGAATGGGTTCCGATCATCTTTTTGAGCGGTCATGAAGAGCCTGAAATGATCGCAAAAGCGATTGATGCCGGCGGCGATGACTATTTGATCAAACCAGTAAACAAAGTTGTTTTGAACTCTAAGTTGATTGCGATGCAGCGTATTGCGCACATGAGACGAGAGTTAAAACAGAGTACCGCCAAACTCGAAGAACTGAATATTTTACTGCAACAACAAGCCAACGAAGACGGCCTAACCAAATTGTACAACCGACGATATATGGATACTAAGCTTGAAGAGAGCATTGCGTGGCACGGACGACGTAATATATCCATGACCGTCATACTACTCGATGTTGACTTCTTTAAGCCTTACAACGATAACTATGGCCATATTCAAGGGGATAAGTGCCTGCAAGGGCTTGCCAATACTTTGAAAGAGCTCTTTGTTCGAGCTGGAGAGTTTGTTGGACGTTACGGCGGTGAAGAGTTCGTCATCATTCTGAGTGATACCGACAGCTCCGCGGCTAATTTACAGGCCAATCGTGTAAAAGAAGCACTGCATCAAATGAACTACGTCCACGACTACTCAGCAGTGTCTGACAGAGTGACAGCGTCACAAGGTGTGTTGTCATTCATCCCTGAAGGTGGTGAAGCTATCGCTTCTATTTACGAAAAGGTTGACCAAGCACTGTATCAGGCCAAGCAAAGTGGAAGAAATACCTACATACAACGCGATATTATAGAGCTTGAGCAATAGTTGACGAGCTTCGGTAGTAACCTGAATTATACTTCTAGTAGCTTATAAGCTAGGAAGTGACCTAAGTGATAAAAGAAATGCAGCATTCCAAGTCATTCGTCATGACTAACTCAAACAAAGGTCTTGTATTAACTCTGTTTGTTTCCGTGTCTCCAACCGCTGTTAACGCAGCTTCACTCTCTGAACTGGTCAGGAAAGACATTGAACAAACCTTCGCAACGAGTGTTTTGCTCAATGATACGGATGTGTTTACCTTTGGCATAAATAATTTTGATCCCAACAAAGTCTTTAGTTTGGACAATGAAGATATTGGCTCTAATGACTCAGTAAGTCGCCGACAAAATATCGCGTCCCTCAGCCTTCCTTATACCTTTGAAGTGCCAAGTTATATTGAAGACAACCATCAAGAAGTAACACTTCGTTTATCTGCGTTGCGGATAGAGAAGGATGTTCAATATGCCAGTTCAACGATAAGCGACTTTCAAAAAGAGTCTGTTGTTTCTGGTTACGTTGAGTACGCGAACGTATCCCAGTTAAACGAATACTTGAGTTTTAGTTCTGCAATTGGTAACCATATTTCCTATTATCGAAACGATTTTGAATATCGTTCTTCGTTGCTTGCACCAATTCAAGGTCGCCTGGATGGTCTTTATCTGAACACGGATGCTTGGGCATACATAATAGAGCCTAAGATAAAGTTGATGTTTGAAGATAAGAATGACTGGGGAAAATATAAACTCAGTACCAGTTGGCATTACTTTAATGGTATAGGTTGGGGAGAAGCCAATAACGGTAACATTGGTCACCCAGAAGGTTGGTACATAGCAAATGAAGCTAAGATCTTCTATGACTTAGTTCGTTGGGACAAAAACATCACATCCATGTATTCGAGTATAAGAAGAATAGATATTGGTGGTGATACTGTCGCGTCTATGGGCACTACAGCTTACTACGAAGCTAGTGTAGGTTGGTTGCTTAACCCAAATCTGTTTAATGACTGGGTCGATAATGTAGGAATAGGGTTTACTATCAATTACGGAAGTAGTTTGAAAGGAGGGAGCTTAGTCATATTCTTTAACCAAGATTAGTCTAAGCACCAACGCTTTCGATGTTCACACCGTTAAATTACGATGTTCAGAGCTTTACATTCCAAGACTTTCAACGTCTTTAACTATCGACACACAGCTTGTTTCGGCCAGTTTCTTTTGCTTTGTACAGTGCGTTATCGGCAAGTTTCAAGACTTCTACGGGTTGTTTAGTGGTTCTACTATCAGACAGCCCAATGCTCACCGTTACGTTTACGACTTCAGTTGATTTGTTGCTCTGACCACGCTTTTTAATGCCGACTTCATGGTCGTCAGGGCGATCGTTGCTATTTCGAATCGTCATATCGTAGTTTTGTACTTCCGAAATGAGAACTTGAAGGTGCTCTTTAACCTGTTCCGAGTATTTGCCTTTAAAAATAATCGTAAACTCTTCACCACCATAGCGATAAGCTTTTGCACCACCGGTTGTTTCACTCAATATACGTGCTACTAACTTCAACACATCGTCGCCAATGTCATGCCCGTAGGTATCGTTAAATTTCTTGAAGTGGTCGATATCAACCATCGCCATTGAGTATTTTCGCCCTAAGTGCTTCATATCCACTTCTAAGGCGTGTCTGCCAGGAATGTTAGTTAAACGGTCATTAAAGGCCATATCGTGGCTAGCAGAGACGACATAGATAATGAATAACGTACCAGACAGCGAGAACATCGTACTAGAGATGTATTGCACATCAAAAAATATGAATGTACTAGTAGAAAGTAAAATTGCGCTGTATACGACAACATCAATCGCGCGGTTGTATACCAGAACTAAAATCGAAGTAAGGCCAAGTAAACAAAGGCTATACAGCACTAAAACGAAAGGTAGCCTCGAGAATCCGTTAACGATAAACAGGATACCTTCGCTCCATGACTCAAATCCACCTGACTGGAAATGAGAAACAATTAATTGTGCCCATACCGTAAACAGAACGAGAACCAAAGCATATAGGAACATGGATTTCGAGTTAACGCCGTTATCTGGGAAGGCATACACCAGTAAGCATGTTACAGGGACTAAAGCGGTTAACAGAGACAGTTCTAATAGAGTGGTGCCTGTGTTGAGTGGCGTTTGTAAACGAACTTGAATGATGAGGTATGCGACGAGCATGGTTAAGGACACCATGGCCATACGACCTTGCTTAAATGTGTGGCACAGCAAAACCGCAACGCTCAATAGAATGTATGGGAGGTTGCTAGCAAACCCTAAGTTTGAATCCGTCACTAGGATGACGTTGTTCATACCTGCAAGTAATATTGCTAATAGAAGTAAGGGAAAGCAAAATCGAAATATGCTCGACGTGACGAAAGAAGATGTCATTTATGTGGTGAGCCTAACTATAATGATGATCTTATATTTTAATTTTATACGTAGGATACGGGTAAACAAGCAATTGCCAAGCTTTTTCATTAAATTATAGCAAAAACATGATCATAGCTCGCTAATTGTACAACTAAATTTATATGTGTTTCAGTTGCTATTAACCTAAGAACGAGCTAAACAGTATATATGATAAATGAAACAGCCGTTATTGATACTTAACTAAATCAACATAGTTTGTGCTCAAGAGTTAGGTGGTTACCTAAGTAGCAATGAACAGATGTTATACGCCTAGCTGCAGAAGCGGTTAGTAACAACCGCGATGAGTTACAACAATGATTAGCTACAACAACGATTAAACTAGAAACAACCGATCAACATGGAGGTGTATTATGCAAATCAGTGTCGATGTCCATAACTATATGGAAACTTTGGTGGGAAATGTATTAGCGACAGAAGAGTATGTTTCTGGCTATACCAACGAGCAGTTAGCCGATCTTGCGTGTTTGGCTTTAGGTCAGCTTAAACCAATCTATATTCGCTTCGACGTCGATTTTCTATCGGCATTGCCAGAGGATAAATTGGTACTGTATAAACGAAATAGTGAGATCGCGGTCAAAAATGCAGAAAGTATGATCATTGACGACAGAAGACGCGAGCGTGACGACAATGTACCCGTTATCTTTAGTCAACATAATTTTGATGATGACGTAGAATTGCAATGGTATGAAAAGCCATTGTTGAGCGGTAAACAGTCATGATAGTTTACGGTTAATGCGGTCATTTAAGGAGTAAAAACGTGGGATTCTTTTCTAGATTATTTAGTGGCAAAGAAAAAACCGAACAAAAAGTAGAAATTGAGCCAGTCGAATACAAAGGCTTCAATATCTATCAAGATGCCATTGCTGAATCTGGTCAATACCGTGTAGCTGGGCGAATCGAGAAAGAATTTGATGGTGAAATCAAAACCCATCGTTTTATTCGTTCAGATGTTGTTTCAAACAAACAAGATGCCGATGAACTGATGCTTAAAAAATCGCAGATGTTCATCGACCAAATGGGCGATAGCATTTTTAGCTAACCAAATAGGGTTAGAATTGATGTTGGTCATAATTTAGAGAGCTTTCAGTGTATATGCTGAAAGCTCTTTTTAGTTTTAGGAACAAAGAACAGCTAGTAGGTTGTTATTTAAAGGAATATTTGCAAGTGGTTTGACCTCTTGGCTCAAAAGAGGCGTCATTTCTTCAAATGAAGTGCTCCAATTCCATCCAAATCGTTATAAGTAATAACTTTTCCTGTTCTTTGAATAAAACGCTTGAAGTATTAGTTGTCGTTAGATACAAACGAATAAGTCATTGTGCCAATAGTCAAGGAATAGCTATGCAAATTGGTGTACCAAGAGAAACACTCGCAGGTGAAACGCGAGTTGCTGCTTCGCCGAAATCGGTAGAACAGCTTCTAAAATTAGGATTTGAAGTTTGTGTTGAATCACAAGCAGGTGCGTTAGCAAGTTTTGAAGATGCAGTTTATGAACAAGCTGGAGCAAAAATTGTCACCGCAGATGAAGCTTGGAAATCCGATATTATTTTTAAAGTTAACGCTCCGATCGTTGACGAAACTACAAATGAAATTGATCTTCTTAAAGATGGCGCAACATTGGTCAGCTTTATTTGGCCAGCTCAGAACCCAGAATTAATGGAACAATTGTCCACTCGTAATATTAACGTGATGGCGATGGATTCTGTACCTCGTATTTCAAGAGCTCAAGCGTTAGATGCATTGAGTTCTATGGCTAACATCGCGGGTTACCGTGCTGTTGTTGAGGCGGCGCATGAGTTTGGTCGATTCTTCACAGGTCAAATTACGGCGGCAGGCAAAGTTCCACCAGCGAAGGTACTGGTTGCTGGTGCGGGTGTTGCTGGCCTAGCAGCAATTGGCGCTGCGGGTAGTTTGGGTGCGATCGTTCGTTCGTTCGATGTTCGTCCTGAAGTAAAAGAGCAAGTCGAGTCTATGGGCGCTGAATTCTTGGAAGTGGATTTCAAGGAAGATACCAGCGCGGGCGACGGCTACGCAAAAGAGATGTCTGAAGCATTCAATAAGAAAGCTGAAGAACTGTATGCAGCTCAAGCTAAAGATGTCGATATCATCATTACAACGGCACTGATCCCAGGTCGTCCGGCACCTAAGCTGATTACCAAAGAGATGGTAGACAGCATGAGTGCTGGTAGTGTGATTGTTGACCTTGCGGCAGCCAATGGCGGTAACTGTGAATATACCGTTGCGGATCAAGTCATTACAACGGCTAACGGCGTGAAAGTGGTAGGTTACACAGATATGGTTGGTCGACTACCGACTCAATCATCTCAACTGTATGCAACGAACCTAGTTAACTTGCTGAAACTGCTTTGCAAAGAGAAAGATGGCAACATCAATATTGACTTTGAAGATGTCGTGCTACGCGGTGTTACCGTGGTTAAAGAGGGTGAAGTCACTTGGCCTGCACCACCAATTCAAGTTTCAGCTCAACCACAACAAGCTAAGCCCAAAGCGGTTAAACCGGAGCCTAAAGTTGAAGAGCTGGTTTCTCCAATTAAGAAAGTGGCAGGCATGGCGGTTGCTGTAGGTGCATTTGCTTGGGTAGCTTCAGTTGCTCCTGCTGCGTTCTTATCTCACTTTACCGTTTTTGTACTCGCTTGTGTGGTGGGTTATTACGTCGTTTGGAATGTAAGCCATTCTCTGCATACGCCTTTGATGTCCGTAACTAACGCGATTTCAGGAATCATTGTAGTCGGTGCACTGTTACAGATAGGACAAGGAAGTGGCGTTGTCACGTTCTTATCATTTATTGCCGTATTAATTGCAAGTATCAACATCTTTGGTGGCTTTACCGTAACCAAACGTATGCTTGAAATGTTCCGTAAAGACTAAGGAGTGACAGATGTCTGAAGGATTAGTACAAGCAGCTTATATTGTGGCTGCTGTATTCTTTATTATGAGCTTGGCTGGGTTGTCGAAACAGGAATCTGCGCGTGCAGGTAACTATTACGGTATCACGGGTATGGCAATCGCGTTGATCGCGACGATCTTTGGCCCACATTCTGCAGGTATTGTATGGATCATCATTGCTATGGTGATCGGTGGTGGTATTGGTATCCACTACGCAAGAAAAGTAGAAATGACTGAAATGCCTGAGCTGGTGGCAATTCTGCACAGCTTCGTAGGTATGGCAGCAGTACTTGTAGGTTACAACAGTTACATTGACCCACCTGCTACCGTTTCTATCAACCCTGCTGATATTCATGCAGAGCACGTGATCCACCTAGTGGAAGTGTTCCTTGGCGTGTTTATCGGTGCGGTGACGTTCACGGGTTCTATTGTTGCGTTTGGTAAGCTTCGCGGCGTTATCTCTTCGTCTGCATTGAACATCCCTCATAAGCATAAGTGGAACCTAGCGGCGATCGTAGTTTCTACACTACTGATGATTATGTTCGTTAAAGCGGACGGCAGCATGTTCGCGCTAATGGTGATGACTCTTATCGCATTCGCATTCGGTTACCACCTAGTGGCATCGATTGGTGGCGCAGATATGCCAGTGGTTGTCTCTATGCTGAACTCATATTCTGGTTGGGCAGCAGCAGCGGCAGGTTTCATGCTTGCGAACGATCTGCTTATCGTAACCGGTGCATTGGTTGGTTCGTCAGGTGCAATTCTTTCTTACATCATGTGTAAGGCGATGAATCGCTCTTTCATCAGCGTTATTGCTGGTGGATTCGGCCAAGATGTGGTTGTGTCTGATGGTGATGAAGAGCAAGGTGAACACCGCGAAACATCAGCTGAAGACGTGGCTGACATGCTGAAAAATTCAAAGTCAGTCATCATCACTCCTGGATATGGCATGGCAGTAGCTCAAGCTCAATATCCAGTGCATGAAATCACTGAGAAGCTACGAGCGCAGGGCATCAATGTTCGATTTGGTATCCACCCAGTTGCTGGTAGGTTACCGGGTCACATGAATGTGTTACTTGCTGAAGCAAAAGTACCTTACGATATCGTTCTTGAAATGGATGAACTCAACGATGACTTCAATGAGACCGATACTGTTTTGGTTATCGGTGCAAACGACACTGTGAACCCAGCAGCACTTGAAGATCCAAACAGCCCAATCGCTGGCATGCCAGTACTTGAAGTTTGGAATGCTCAGAACGTTATCGTATTCAAACGTTCGATGAACACAGGTTACGCAGGTGTGCAAAACCCACTGTTCTTCAAAGAGAATACGCAGATGTTGTTTGGTGATGCGAAACAGAGCTGTCTCGGTATTCTAGAGCATCTATAGGAAACACTTTTTAAGTATTTTCTAAGCAAAAGCATTAAGTCGTAACTAAATAAGGAGCTCATTAGAGCTCCTTTTTTTTGTTCATCTGAAAGTCGCTGTATCCTAAAGCAACAATCTATGACCCATAAGCAGCAATCTATGGCCTATAAGCAATAAGCACAGTCCGATAGATGGCCGTAAAACTCATTTGAATGAAGTTATAACGACTCAAACGATTAGCGAGTACAGCTGTGCAACATAGCCCTAATATGATCGAATTTGTCGCTATAACTCGTCATTAGCACGGTTTTTCATGCGGTTATAAATTTATCTTTGATAACGAATGGTATATATTTGATTGATCTATATGAATTTGCGTTGGTTTGTGATCATCAAAAGAACATTTACTCTGCTTATCGCTACATTATCCGTTTCAGTGAACGCGTTTGCTGACTCTTTACCTGAGCGTATCGATAACTTCACTAAACTTTTTGATCATGAAATGGCAATTGAATCTTATGATATTCGACTGCTTCAGGCTGATTACCCGACTCGCTTGATCATGCCGTCCTCTATGCTGCCGCAAACTGCTGAATACCCACTAAAAGACATCCAACGCTTATACCGGTTATCAAAAACATGCAGCGGAAAGTTGCCTTTAAGCCCTCTAATCACAGAGCCTTTGGTCTTTACTCGTGCAATGTGTAAAGGAACTAAACTTTCTGATCGTTGGTTTACTCGAAGTGGTTTGATTCATCCCGGTGGCGGTTCATATGCCGCACGCTACGTTGAGTTATACCCAGAGAAATTTGACTCGTTGAAGCGCTACATGCACATTCAAGAGCGACCGAACACCGAACACGATGAACTACTGTCTCGTCTACAGAAGATGGACAATGAAGCCATAACAGCTTTGCTAGCGGGTGCGAGTATGTTTGTTGAGCTTGATGAAATGTGGGTCAAGCGCGGTGATAGATATTACCTGTATAAAGAATCAGTTTGGAACGAAAACGCTACGCTCGCGGGTTTAGCCTTTAGTTTGTCCTCAGAAGGCAACAGCTGTTTTGTCCAACGCGGCAATGTATGTTGGGAAATAGAAGATCATTCAGAACTTCTGCAGATAGCCATGTTTATTTTGGTGATTGCCAATATCCTACTCGTGTTGGGGTGGGCGGTTTACCGTTGGAACAGTAAAAAACAAGAGATGAAGAGCCGCATGCTGGTTCTTCAAATTCTAACGCATGAATTAAGAACGCCGATTGCAAGTTTGTCATTAACAGTTGAAGGGTTTAGGCGAGAGTTCGAACACTTGCCAGAATCGGTATATGATGAATTTCGTAGGTTGTGTGAAGATACACGCCGTTTAAGGCAGTTGGCAGAAGCAAGTAAAGACTATTTGCAATCAGACAACCAACCGCTTGCTACAGAGTGGGTGCCAAGTGTTGAAGAGTGGCTTCAATACAAAGTTGAAGAAGACTTTGCTCCGGGCATTGAACTCCGCGTAAACAAAGATATTGCTGCAAAAGTAAACGTATATTGGTTAGGAACGTGTATCGATAACCTGATCAGAAATGCCGTGAAATACGGCGTTGCCCCGGTGATACTAGAACTGAATACTTCTGACAAGAAGCTGACATTCAAAGTTATAGATAATGGAGACTTGTCTCGCAAAGATTGGGGGCAACTAAGAAAGCCATTCGTAAGTAAGAGTGGACTCGGTTTAGGTCTGACGATAGTAGAATCTATGGTCGGAAAAATGGGCGGTCACATGACGCTTATCGGCCCCCCAACAACATTTATTTTGGAGATACCTTGTGAAACAGACATTGCTTCTCGTTGAAGACGATAAAAATTTAGCTGACGGTTTATTAGTTAGCCTTGAGCAAGCTGGATATGAATGTTTACATGCCGAGCTGATCTCTGAAGTTGAAGGCTATTGGGAACAAGCGGATCTTGTGATCCTAGACCGTCAACTTCCTGATGGTGACTCAGTAGATTCACTTCCCGGTTGGAAGAAAAAGAAAGACATCCCAGTTATTTTGCTTACGGCTCTCGTGACAGTAAAAGACAAAGTAGCCGGCTTAGACTCAGGTGCGAATGATTACCTAACGAAACCATTTGCAGAAGCTGAACTGTTTGCTCGAATCCGTGCACAGCTACGCCTACCTGATGCTGAAGATCAAGATGCATCAAAAGTGATGGCTCAAAATCTGGTAATTGACAAGGCAACACGTGAAGTGTTTTTTAATGAACTGGAAGTCACGTTAACGCGTACGGAATTTGATCTATTGCTATTCTTGGCAAGTAATCTTGGTCGAGTGTTTACTCGTGATGAGCTACTAGACCACGTTTGGGGTTACAACCACTTCCCAACAACTCGTACTGTAGATACGCACGTTCTGCAACTAAGACAGAAGTTACCAGGTTTAGAAATTGAAACCTTACGTGGCGTTGGCTACAAGATGAAAGCGTAATGAAAAAAGCCTTACTTCCACTACTCATTTTATCAAGCGTCATCAATACTGCACACTCCGCCGATTGGTTTAAGGACAGTGATGCGCTGACACAAGTGCACAAGCATCTGCTAGATAATGATTTAGCATTGATGTTTGATTCACTAGTGGAAGTTTGGCAAATCAACGCTTCGCAATCTCGCGAAGATCATCTCAATCAGCTGTTCGAGCAAGCATTGAACAAAGATTGTGGGAAAACGCTCACCAAAAACACTTTACCGGACTGGATAAGCTCGGTCGTCGTGAAAAGACACATTATCCAAAGCCCAGGCAGGGAAACATTCCGTGTGGCGATTGATGTTGAATCGGAAAGCAACATCCAAGACATCACCTTTGAGAAGTGGGTCGACAAGGTCGTTTCGTCTGATAGTGAGTTCACCAAAGGTAACCCTGTAATCAATAACACTTCAGTGAGTGTATACAGCAAACGTTATAGCTTAGCGTCTCAACTCGATTCTGGACTTTATCGCCTGACTGTAAAAGGAAATAGCGGTAACTCCTGGAGCACTTGGGTCATTCTTGGTGAAGTGGTTATGCGTCAACAAGTTCGTTGGGCATCTAAAGACTCTTGGTTGATCGATAAAAAAGCACTGCTGAACCCATACTGCCCATTACCAAAGTTAGACGTAGGTTTGTACGATTATGTCGATGAACGGTATAAGCAGGTGTGGGGTAAAAGTTATGAATCCGATTATCCGACCAATTTAACGGGTGAAGAAGTGCCCAATGATCGTTATGTTTTAGCTGTTTCAATGGTACATTCGCGCTGGCAAGGTGACATAGCGATAGAGCAAGCACAAACTATCAGTAAAACTTATGATATTTCTAGCGAAGAGTAGCTAAAGTAATTTAGAATTGAGCCGTTAATAATGTAAGGGATCTAACAAAGATAAACGGCATGAAAAATACAACTAAACTACTCGCAGCATCAATTGCATTCGCCAGTCTTCCTCTTTCAGCAGCAAACTACGCCATTGAAGCGCGTGGTGATGCGATGGGTGGTGTTGGTGTTGTTTCAGCAAACTTCCTAACAGCTCCATTCTATAACCCAGCACTTGTTGCTATTTATCGTCGTAACGATGATATGGGTATGATCACGCCAAGTTTTGGTGGTAGTTATAATGACCCCCAAGACATGAAATCAAATATTGATTCCGCTCTGGCTGCGACAAACACTGCAGATTTAGATGCAGCTCTTAAAAAACTCGATGGTAACCAAGCTAATGTTGAACTTGGTGGTGTTGTCGCATTCGCTATCCCAAATCAATTTATAGCGGCTAACCTATTCGGCAAAGCCTATACAGAATCGTTTGCTACACCAAATGTTTACAATGAAGCGTCAGCGACAGATGCCGATAAGCTTGAGTTGTCGACGGTAGAAGCCGTTGCTATTGGTGTTACCGAAGTTGGATTAACTCTCGCTAAATATCAAACCTTTATGGGGCAGCATATTTCATTTGGTATCACGCCTAAACTTCAACGTATTTACACATACAACTACGTTGCTTCTGTTAAGAGCTACGATTTGTCTGATGTAAGAGACAATGGTGAAGGTGAAACTTCTTTTAATATGGATGCTGGCGCGCTTTGGTTCACAGGTCCATTTCGAGTTGGTTTTTCGGCTACCAACTTAATATCTAGAGATATCAATACCAAAGATACATCTCAAACTTTAACGAGCACGACCAGCGGTGTGACACACAAAGTCGGTGGCCAATACGCATACAAACTAGAGCCAGTATATACCGTAGGTGCTGGTATCGTAGCGGACTACTTCACGCTTAGTGTCGACTATGACTTAAATGAAACCGAAAAGTTTACTTCGTTCAAAGATAATGAACAGATGATTCGCGTTGGTACAGAAGTTGATGTTCTGCGTCAGCTACAGCTAAGGGCAGGGTACTACAAGAATTTGGCATACTCTGGTTCAGAAGGTACAGTCACTGCAGGTATTGGGTTGTCGCCACTCAATTTGTTCCAGTTAGATTTAAGTGCTAACTACACAAATGAAAATGCAATGGGTGCATCAATCAATTTCCTTGCTAGTTACTAACAGTCCTTATATAGTTCTGCTCCTAAATAAAGGAGCAGACTATGCTAAACGACTTACCAACCCTTTCTCACGAAGAACAACAGAAAGCTGTTGAACGAATTCAAGAAATGATGACCCAGGGCATCAGCACAGCACAAGCTATCAAAATCGTTGCTGAGCAAATTCGTGAAGAAATGAGTAATAAAGAAGAGTAGGGCATTAGCCCTTCTTTTTTAACACCTTAGCGCACTATAACTAAATATATTACCCTATAATATATTATCTCGTACATACCAATTCTTTAGTTACCCTAAACCCCGGACTATTCAAAACCATTAAATGCCTTTTATTCAGTAAGTTACGTTAGAGTAATCCACTTATCAGGCTTTTCTTGGCTTCTATTTGTAATTAAATTACAGCGAGCTCTGAAAGCAATACAACTATCATTTTGGGTGTCAGTATTTATGTCACCATGTCTAAGTAGTTAAATCTATGGCGTTTTTTAAGGATAGTGACGTTGTGACTTCCATTTTTAGTGGATCAGAGTGCGTGATTAGAAGCGTGACGGGAGCAGAATAATAAGGATTTCCTCGAAGAGCAGCGCGAGATAAGTAACGACGGTAATGTTCAAAACCGATACCGCGAGTGACTTACGACTGCTTAGAGAAAGCTTTTACTAGCCAGATATGTGCGGTTTAGAACAAGTAGTTAGGAAGCTTAGAAACGATACATATAACCTGAGAATGCGATTAATGGCGTTACTACAGAATGTGTTGTTACCGATGGTGAGAGCGCGCTTATAGGCCTACATAACGATTAGAATCCTAATGAGACAGTAAAGCTTTTGGCTTCTTTAGTCTGCGTTGAAAATCTAACGGCGGCTTAAATGGACAGTAGATATCGACAGGGTATTAATGGCGTCTTGATTGGGTATTGGCAGAGAGTTGAACGTGTAACTGCAGTCTAGTCAAGCGAGCTTTAGTACAACTTTGCGACTTGGTTTCGTCCGTTGTCTTTCGCTTGGTAGAGTGCCTTGTCTGCACGTTTAATTGCAGAACGTATCGATTCATGTTGCTTAAGCTGTGTTACTCCAGTCGAAGTCGTTACTTTAAGCGCTTTAGGCCAAACGCTTTGGTCGATTGCTAGGTATAGATTATTGATAGATTCGTTACACTGTAGCGCAGTTTGCTCCAGGCAAACTAAAAGGAACTCCTCACCACCCCAGCGATAAAGTAAATATTGCTCACCAAGACTCTCGTTAGCCGTTGCGACAAACTGAATAAGTACTTTGTCACCCACTTCATGGCCATGTTGATCATTGATTTGCTTAAAATGGTCTAAATCAAACAAAGCGATGTGAATGGTTTTTCCTTGCTGAGCTAACCATTCAAAATCATAGAAAGCATCTAAAGCTTCAGTTCTGTTCCTACAGCCGGTTAACGGATCGGTTGTAGCCTTTATCTTTAGCTCTTCAATTTCTTGAGTCAACGAACGTTGTTGCTGTGCGGCATCTGTTCTTGTTCTTCTGGCTAGATATAACGCACAAGATATATAGTAAATCGCATACAGCACCCATAAACTAATTAAGAGTTTTCCTAGTACAAACTTGTCGATCGTCTTGCCGTGAAAAACGATGCTTTGTACTGTCAGTTTATGGTGCCCATCAAGTGTGCTAGCACCAAGCCCTAACTCAACAGACACTGCGTTGGTAACGTCTACGGCGCTATTCGTAATAGGGTGGTTGTAATAGTCGATCCACCACAAAGGGACATTGAAATAATCTAAGTCGATGTGTTTTCTATCGGGTAACGAGAAATCTAAACGATTGAACTTATTAGACATAGCGTCACCTTGAACGCTGTAATTCTCGTCGTAATTTCGAATGTAAAAGCGAAACCTTGGCTGTTCTTGGCCTTCGTAATCCATATTGATGGTCACTGAGTCATACACTGAGAGATCCAGACCTTTACCTTCCGTAGAGATAACGAACTCAATCTCACAGAATGGCGAGCTATAGGTACGCTTAAAGTCACACTGTAACTCAATGGTGTCTTCTGACTTATACAGCACCCCTTTGGTGCCACCATTATGTTCTTGGTCAGTGTTAACGAGTGTAGGGAATCTGTCTGGAGTGATAACGTAGTTTTGATCCATGATCATATGGTAAGAGATAAACGACAGTAGAGTGGCAGCGAGGCAAAAAACCGAAAGGAATATATTGATTTGCCTGAATACGTTGTCGCTCAAAATGTTAATCATCCATACTGTAACTTTGTGGTTATGCGTGATGTCACCGCAAACAGAGATTCTATCGAGTATTCACATTCGCACTCAATAGTTAAAATTGAATTGAAGATTATACAGAAAAGTTAATGATTAAACTGATTTTTAGAACAAATTCTGTACGCATGGCGTTGGTTTTGAATGCTATTCACTCGATAAGTGTGGTTTTTGCGGGGGTATCAATTTAACTGTATATTTATACAGTTAAATTTAATGTGGTTCGGTTTGTCGTAATCAGAGTTATGTGTGCGAGTTTTATGGCTTGCTGTGACAACGAGTTATGAGGCCACTGTTACTGTTCATCAATTAAAGTGGAGGGCCGTTATGTTGCAGTGTCACTTTTTAAACTCAATTTTATCGAAAACTTTGTTGTCTATGAGAGCGTTCGTACCACTCATTTTGTCTTTCATTGCCAATTACGCGCCATACGTAGAACAAAGCTTCAATGCGCTGCAGGTTATCCCAAATCCGTATTAGTTTGTAGTGGGTGCTGTTGTGGTTGATACGCTAGGCATGCGCGCCATGGTGCGATACTTACTTGAATACTACGCATCTCGATGGAAAACGAAGTGATGGCGTACCTCGATGCGTTAATCATCGCTTTGATTACAGGTGGAGTCTCAAGCCTTGGCACTATTGCGGCTTTGAAAACGGACATCAACTGGATAAAACGAGTGCAGCAGACCAAGAGCAACGGATACGAAAACTGGAGGTACCGAATGAAAGGACACAAGTGCAAGGGCCGCCGACCAAACGGCCAACTTAAGAAAGGTTACACGCTAAAAAATGGACGCGTAGTGAGGGCGAATACCACACGAAAACGCTATAAGAAACGACGCTAACCTCACCAATAAAAGAGCCACTTTCTTATAAAAGTGGCTCTTTTTGCATCTCATCTATAAGTAATTAGACACTTAGCATTTAGTTTTACAGCTAATGATTTAAATCACTGTTATAGATAGGGTTAATGGTTATAATCCTTCCCATCAAATCAACCTAAAAAGCAGAGTCTTGTATCTATCTACATGCAGTGTTTCTTTCTGATTCGCTCAAGCATGACGCAAGAGACCGTGATGTTTACAGATGTCAGCAGGTGCTTTTTATTAACTTTTGGATTAACGAATGAAACCGAAATTTTGGAAATTATCTCAGGGAACACGAGAGTTTGATCTACGAGATATAATTGAATCGATTAACTCAGGGTTGGTGTATGTCCACAAAGATACCCGCGGCAAAGGAACATCATCAACATCGCAAGCAGAAGACTTTATTAGTGCCGCGATCGGAGACTATTTTTATTTAACGCATGGAAACGAAGGCATATACCTTCTTGGCCAATTCGTAGGACCGGCAAATTTGTTTTCAAAGTATGGAGATGGATGGTTAGAACGTGAGTTCAAGTTTATCTTCGCTTCAAATAACTCTAACTTCTATTCAGGGGAACACAAGTGGTGGGCTCCGAATGATAATTCTACTTTTACTCGTGTTCCTGAGCATGAGTTAAGTCTTTTTGAAGAAGAAATCTTGAGACCATACTTTGAAGTCACATTGAATGAGTTTGGGCTTTGATTATATACAAGACTTTGAGGGAGTTAGTTTGAAGTTATCCCTACCAAGCTGGGCAAAAGATGTAGCTATAGTCACAGTAATATTTGCGGCGGGTGGAGCTTACGTCGAACTTAAACTAAAAGTTAGTCAACTAGAGTCCGATGTACTTACTTTGGAAAAAAGCAACAAGAACATGACAAATGTAATTATTGCTCAGTATGGCGTTGATTGGCAAAAAAATATATCCGAAATAACTAATGTGGATAGTTGGAAATCTGAGGTTAACTCATCAATTGATGGACTAGATCCTAAAATTTCAGCTAACACCAAACTTATTGATTGGAATAGTAGTTGGGTAACCTCGATTCAAAACTGGGCAGTTCAACAAGATGCATTAATTCGTTCGAGTACACTCGATAAGTTTCGTGCTATAGCGGTTTATTCAAAATCCAAATCTCTGGAAACTTTTGAGATTCGTGTTAACAAACAACATGTCAAAGGTGCATTCTATAAACTAGGTGACAAAGTTTTGATCGAAAACCCTCATCCTCCAGCTAGGCAAGTTGAAGTTATTGTACAAGGTTTTATTAATGATCCTGCCAACTCAAATGTATTAGTTCAAGTGAATGAATCGCTTCTTTCTGAGTTAGGGTTAACTACATTATCGGGAAGGTATGAGTTGTTTGTCACCAATGATCCAGATGTTCTAAGGTGGAAGTCACTCAAGAACCTACGTAAAGAGCAAATGTTCGGTAAAAACAATTAAGCAATGACATTCGTTAAAGTGGGTATTTTTGAATTAATTTTAGTGTTTCTAGAAACGTGATTGAATGTAGATTACATCTTACTCACTATTATAGGTTACGGGGCGTTGAAAATCATGTCGTACAACGTTAAGAAAATAGAGTGTGATAGTAAAGGTACTCGTTATGGGATATTCATCGATACGGTCATGCTTCATGTTGAGTACCGAAGGACTAGAGCTACCGAAATTATTGAAGACCTTCAACGAGGTAAAGTTTTAGCTGAAATTATTACTCCTGACATTGCACGGGCGGAACAAAGAAAATGCAAAAATCTACTTGAAGCTGAAGGTAGAAAGACAAGTCGTCTTGCGTTGGAATTATATAATGTTAAAAAGCTAATACCTTCAAAAGAAGAAAAAAAACCACTTAACATAATATCTGAGCTAGTTGATTCGAACTCAGATACTAGTTCCAAACCGCCTACAAAGCTAATGCTTAAATATGACATGAATAGGATAGAAGGCTTGGAGTTGAGTGCATTGATTGAGGAGGTAAAAAGTAAGGGTTTTAGATACAGTAAAGAGCTATCTAATTACATTATTAGAAATAAGTTGAAGCAGAAATACCCCAACATATCTGGTGTGGTAAAAATGGAGAAATCAGGAGAACAGTGGAACTTTTCAGGAGGATTTCCAAAGCGAATTTATGGGATTATTTGTAGTGAATTAAACTTGTCTGATCAAGGTACTACTGCAAAAGCAGTTGGTTTCAAATCATTCAAAGAAATAGACGGCTTGTTTTAAATACGACTTATTAAAGAAGGGTAATTGCAACTCACGCTTCCAGTGAAATTGTGTTCTTATTTAACCCTAAACAATTGGGTAATAAACTTTAAAATTAATGGTAGGGAATTTATTGGCACGTTCAGAATCTAAGAGAAAGAAGCCTACAGAGAATATGGGGCTCATTTTATTCGATGAAGTTAGTGGCATTTGTCCTAAATGCACGAAGCCTCTTATGAAAAGAGGTAATGACCAAATGATTAAGCTATATGAAATCGCACATATTTATCCACATAGCCCAAGGCCACACGAGATATTACTCCTTAAAAATGAGGAACTTCTTAATGAAAATGTAGATCATGAAGATAATTTGATTGCACTTTGTCGCGACTGTCACAAAATTTTTGATACCCCTCGTACCATAGAAGGATATCGAGAGATTGTTTCAATAAAGCGAGAACTTCAACGGTTGTCAAAAATAAAAAATAGTTGGTTTGGAAATTCAATTGACGATGAATTAAACGAAGTTATTATTGCGTTAGCATCATATTCCGGCGAAGCATTAGAAGAACTTTCATTTAAGGCTATGAAGGTTGAACACAAGTCGGATGATACTTTACAAGTGTTAGTTAAACTTAAAATTACTAATAATATTAAGTATTTTTATCCGAAAATAAAGTTGAAGTTTTCAGAGTTAGATAAAAGAGCTCCATACACGTCAGATACAATTTATAGCCAGGTAAAAACTTACTATATTAAATTAAAAAAAGATGGTCTTAATCAAACGGAAATATTTGGTGCATTAGTTGAATGGATTAATAACACCACCAACTGTAAAAATATAGAGATTTCAGAAATTATCGTATCCTACTTCATTCAAAACTGTGAGGTATATTCATGATTACACCAAGTAAAACAATACCTTTTAAAGATTCGATAGTATTCAAAATGACAATTATTTTAGATGATGACTTTGACGAAATTCCGTTAATTGATCTTTATAATAAGAAAAAAACAAATTCAAAGGAATTGATGAGTTTATTTATTCAATTGATGTTCTATATGTTTTAGGGAAGATTGAATTGGATCTAGAATTAGGTAAGGTAATAAAATGCTAAACGAGTTAAGGTGTAATAAATTAATTGATACTAAGTTAGAGTTCAATGACGGGTTAAATGTCCTTGTAGGCCCAAATGATGGAGCAAATTCCATTGGTAAGTCATCAGTTCTAATGTTAATTGACTTCGCATTTTCAGGAGATGATTTTATTAAGTTATCATCTGACATAATCGACAATGTTGGCATAATAACAGTTGAAATGGATTTTATCTTTGACGGTGTTATCCACAAGTTTTCTAGAGCTACAAATGATCCATCTGTAGTTACATTTATAACTGAAAGTGAACATATTGAAAAACCAATATCTGAGTATAGAGAATTTTTAAAAGAGAACTATAAATTCCCTGATGAATCAGCTAGCTTTAGGTCAGCGGTCAACCCATTTTTTAGAATATGGGGAAAAGAGAATAACAACCCAAATAAGCCACTGAACTCTTTCCCCAGTGAACCATATTCAAGCATCAAACCTAACGTATTAAAACTTTTTTCTTTACATGGGGACTTAAAAGAACTAGAGCTTGAGAAGAAGGCAACACAAAGTAAAAAAAGCATCCTTAAGGGAGCCTTTAATGAAGGTTATATAAAGCCTTTAACGAAAGTAGAAAGTAGAAAGAAAAATATGTGAGAAGAGGCTTGAAGAAGTTGGAAGTGGAATATCCAAGATAAAAAATAGCATTGAAATTCATGCAATAAACGCCAACCAGATAGTTAATGAAGAAAATTTAACCATAAAATATGAGAAAGATAAGTTGGTTGGGAATCTATTTAGCTTAAAAGGGCGGTTAAATAGAGTTTTAGATAATTTGACTTATGGTAGTACAGTTAATAAAAAATATTTTGATAAATTGAAAGGTTACTTTCCTGACGTGGACTTTGCAAAATTGAATGAGATTGATCAATTTCATTCAGGTGTTACTAAGATCCTTAAGTCGGAACTTAGAAATGAAAAAGATATGTTAGAGCTACAAATTAACGCTATTGAATTAGAAATTGTATCACTTGATTCAAAGTTGGCTAGGTCATTAGACATGTTAGAGAAGCCATCTGGCTTAGTTGATAAGCTTTTGGAGCTTTCTATTGAAGAGAAGGTGTTACGTGATCAGCTTCGATTTAGGGACATAAAGTTAACTATTGATACTAAAGTTGGCGAGTTGTCTGGAAAGATTACAGATAGATCAATGGCCTCACTTTTAAAAATAGAAAAAATCTTAAACTCAACAATGTCTAAATACATAAATATTTTCTATGAAAATAAACCGGTCACACCCAAGATCGAGCTATCCGAGACAAGATATGATTTTCTTCACAATACTGATTCTGGTACCGGGAAAGCATACGCTAATATGGTTGCTCTTGATATGAGTTACTTGGAGAAAACATATCTTCCTGCTTTGATACATGATCTAATTGTCTTTTCTAATATGGAAGACCATGCAATAGAAAAAATAGTAAAAGAATATTCAAAATCTAAGAAACAAGTATTCATAGCTATCGATAAATTAGGAAGGTTAAGTATAGAAACTCAAGAGTTAGTAAAAAAATACGAGTTCCTAGCTTTAGACTCGAATCATCTTGCATTTCTAAAGTCGTGGAAGAAACAAAGATAATTGATTATTTATACTAAAAGTGTTGAAAAATGAATTGGATTCCGGGTAATACGAAACAAGGAACATTTACAATTGTTGTTGCTATACTTTTATTAGCTTGTGTCCGAATTGGGTTTTATTTAAATAATCCAGCCGACTATTTTTCGGAAAATTTGTTACCTGAATTGACCGGAATGTTGATCGAGTTATGTATTTTATTGTTCATTGTTGAGCGTTGGCAGGAACAAAATCGAATCCAACTTTTAATTGTCAAAGAGAAGAGGTTACGTGAGTACTTAATTTTTTTCTTGCGTCATGGTTTTAAAACGTTGCCACGTAGTTATCGTGTAGGTAATTTTTATGGTGAGGAGCATGATCAGAATATTGAGTACTTAGACAGTGTTTTCGATTTTATTAAAGAAAACGGCTTAGCTACTGAGGAAATAGATGCTATCCGTGCTCAATGTGACATTGACTTAAACACATTTGGAAACTTACTTCCTGTAGCATCTGAGTTAACGGATGAACACTTCAAAGCTTGGTCTAGGGTTGTGTATTTCTTGGTCCGCATATCTAAAGGATTGGGCGACGATGAAGAAAGTATTAAGTACATAATCACAAATATCAAACGGTACGAGAACGCTTCCCATGCTAGTGGAATATATGTTGGGTCAAAAAACGTTTAGCAGTTATTCTTTTGACTACAAACATGTAATATTTTCAACCGGTTATCATTTTATGTAGTCAATGGAGTAGGTTAGATGTCGAGTTTAAAGGTCTGGAGAGCTAGATAAATCAAGGTGTGGGGACTGACCTGGTCTTATTTGAATTTGGTGGGCACCCAAGGTTTCGCAGGCATACGGCGACCGCCACGAAACGGTAATGGATGTTCTTTAGGTGGGTAAAACTTTGGGGAATCAATTCGACCGTGGCGTTCGACGAGCTGACGATGTTCGTCGCGCCAATACGCAAAGCTGAGCAATTCTTTCGGATTAAACTCGCGTCGCTCAGGCGTGATCAAGGTGGCACGGTCAAAGTGAACCCTAAATCCATTCTAGCGATGATCTAACGGCAAGTAACCGCGAGCGTGGATGTTTGTGGTTTAGGTAAAGTGACTTAACCGATTTGAACAAGTCTGTTCATGACATTATGTAGATCTGAGGAACACACAGAGTAATCCAATAATCTAACCAACAAACACTAACTTTATTGCGAGCTGCAAGTTGAGTTAAAAAAATTCAGCATGGAAACTTACAGACGAGCTCGTGTGAGAAAACTTAACTGGCTTAGTGGATAACACAAAACAGAATTCAACGTGTGTAGCCAACAAGAAACACGGTGGCGTGTGTAAAATCTGAAAAAGAAACGACAGCAATGCCCACAAGGTTTACACACAGCGCGCTGAATCATGAGTACAAGAAGATGTAAGTCAGACAGAACAAATGTTCTCGTTGATCGGCTTTGTGTAAACGAATCATGTAGATGTTGGCCACACGTATAATGGTTGGGTTAAAAGAGCATTTAGAGAATGCTGGTGAACTCAATATGCTTGAGGCACCAGTTGTTTAAGGGTTTAAGAGGAAACGATGACAAGAATAACTTCGGAAAATAGTGACATTACTATCTGGGGCTTACATGCTCTGTCAATCCCATTTTAAAA
>NZ_JBFRTD010000053.1:0-42790 GCF_041473955.1 Vibrio sp. 10N.222.54.E6
GCGCGAGCTATTGCGGCAGCGACAGCATCTTTTTTAGCATCGCCAGAACTTTTAACCGGAGCTTCACTTTCGGTTAGAGTAGCTGATTCAGCTTGTTGTGCTTTCTTTGCTTTAGCGCGAGCTATTGCAGCAGCGACAGCATCTTTCTTGGCATCGCCAGTACTTTCAGCCGGAGCCTCACTTGCGGTTTGAGTAGCTGATTCTGCTTGTTGAGCTTTCTTTGCTTTAGCACGAGCGATAGCTGCAGCAACAGCATCTTTCTTAGCGTCGCCAGTACTTTCAGCTGGAGCTTCACTTTCGGTTTGAGTAGCTGATTCCGCTTGTTGAGCTTTCTTGGCTTTAGCGCGAGCAATGGCCGCAGCGACAGCATCTTTCTTAGCGTCGCCAGTACTTGCAACTGGAGCCTCGCTTTCTGTTTGAGTAGAAGATTCCACTTGTAGAGCCTTCTTGGCTTTAGCGCGAGCAATAGCCGCAGCAACCGCGTCTTTCTTAGCGTCACCTGATTTTTCTGCAGGAGCATCAGTTGCTGCTTGTTGTGCCTTGCGCTCTCGAGCTTGTCGTTTACGTTCTTCACGCAGTTTCGACATTTCAGAATTGTCTGGTTCAGCGCTATCCGCTTTCTGAGCCGCAGCTTGTTTTGCTTTTGCCTTGGCAATCGCAGCCGCAACCGCAGGTTTCACCGCTGGTTCCGCATTAGGAGCTTGGTCTGCTGTCGCTTTTTGTGCCTTAACACGCGCAATCGCCGCAGCAATTGCATCGTCACCGTCGGCTGATTTCATGTCTTTACGACGGTTGTCAGCTGCTTTCTTAAAGCGGTTTTCACGTTCTGCTTTGTCGCGCTCCATACGAGCGTTTTTCTCTTCGAAACGAATCTTGGCGCGCTCTGCTGCAGCGGCTTCATCTTTTCGAGTTTTGATCTCAGCTTTTGCTTGGCGGTAGTACTGAACAAGAGGAATTTCACTTGGGCAGACAAATGCACAAGCACCGCATTCAATACAGTCTTTAATATTCAGTTCTTCACACTTATCCAACTCGTTGGCTTTGGCGTGCCATTGCAGTTGTTGAGGAAGTAGAGACGCAGGACAAGCTTCAGCACACGCGCTGCAACGAATACATTCCATCTCGTAAGTGCTTGGTGAAATCTCACGACGCGTTGGCGCTAAAATACAGTTCGACGTTTTGGTGATTGGCACATTGGCATGCGGCAAGGTAAAGCCCATCATCGGGCCGCCCAAAATCAAACGCGGCAGTTTTTTATCGGCTTTGTAGCCAAACTCTTCAAGTAACTCATGTACTGGTGTGCCTAATAGCGCCCAAACGTTACGAGGTTGCTTAAAGGTTTTACCGGTTAATGTCACAACGCGGTTAACCACAGGTTCGCCGTCAATTACCGCTCGCTTAATCGAGTAAAGAGAGCCGACGTTCTGAACCAAAACACCAATGTCTGCAGGGATGCCGCCAGCTGGGACCTCTTTGTTGGTGAGAATCTTGATAAGCTGCTTCTCACCACCAGAAGGGTATTTAGTTGGGATAACACGAATGACGATATCTTTGTCTCTCGCAGCAATCTCAAGTGCTTTTATCGCATCTGGTTTGTTGTCTTCAATGCCGATAACCGTCAGCTTTGGTTGAAGAATGTGTTCAACCACTTCGATGCCTTTTAATACTTCGTCGGCATGTTCTTGAAGCAACTTGTCATCAGAGGTGATGTAAGGTTCACATTCCGCAGCATTGACGATCAAAATGTCGGTACGACCTAAGCCTGATTGAAGCTTCTTAGCCGTAGGGAAGCCTGCGCCGCCCATGCCTGAAATACCAGCTTGGCGAATCACATCAAGCAGTTCGTCAGAGGTCTTTGTCGAGAAATCTTCAACTGGATTTTTTTCAATCCAAGCGTCTAAGCCATCAGGTTTAATAACCACGCACACGTCGCTCAAGCCAGAAGGGTGAGCGGTGGTTCGTGGTTCGATAGCGGTAATCACACCCGATGTTGGCGCATGTACTGGCAAAGTAAAACCAGTCTCTAAGGCAGTAAGTTGCTGACCTTTGAGTACGGCATCACCGACAGTAACCAATAAGTTACCAGGCTTACCTATATGCTGTTTCACTGGAAGAACGATTTCTTCTGGGAGCCTTGCATGCACGATGTCAGTAGTATTCGACTGTTTCTTGTTTTCAGCAGGGTGCACACCGCCCGGGAAGTTCCAAATAGAGCCCGTGCGAATTTGTTCAATTAAAGAGATCATACTAACCCTATGCCTTAGGCTCTGACGCGGTCGCATCAGTTGCTTGGTTAGTGATATCAGTAACAGGAATGATGTTCATCTGCCATTTCCAATTTTCAGTCGTTGTTGCCACTGGAATCATTTCGATACAGTCAGTAGGGCACGGTGCGACACATAGATCACAACCTGTACATTCATCTTTGATTACTGTGTGGAGTGCCTTGGTGCCACCAACAATGGCGTCAACAGGGCAGGCTTGAATACACTTGGTACAGCCGATACACATATCTTCATGAATGAAGGCAACGGTTTTTACTTTGTTATCTAAGTCATGAGCGGAGTCTTCAACTTCTACGCCCATTAAGTCTGCGAGCTTCTCAATGGTTGCTTGGCCGCCTGGAGGACACTTGTTGATCTTGTCTCCGTTCGCGATCGCCTCCGCGTATGGGCGACAACCAGGGTAGCCACACTGGCCACATTGAGTTTGCGGTAAAATAGTGTCGATTTGATCGACGATCGGATCGGCTTCAACTTTAAAACGGATAGAAGCAAAGCCCAAAATAGCGCCAAAAATAGCGGCTAAAGCGGCGAGTGCAATGATCGCAATTAAAATGGTACTCATGCTTATTTCACCAACCCAGTAAAGCCCATAAATGCCAGAGACATTAGGCCAGCTGTGATCATCGCAATCGACGCGCCTTTAAATGGCATTGGAACATCAGCAACCGCAATACGTTCACGCATTGCAGCAAATAGGATCAATACAAGAGAGAAACCCACCGCTGCGCCAAAACCATAGATGATCGACTGAATGAAGTTGTGGTTTTCATTGATGTTCAGAAGTGCCACACCTAATACCGCACAGTTGGTGGTGATAAGCGGCAGAAAGATACCCAATAGGCGATAAAGGGTAGGGCTAGTTTTGTGAACGACCATTTCCGTAAATTGAACAACCACCGCGATAACCAAGATAAAGCTCATGGTACGCAAGTATTCAATACCCAGAGGGGTAAGGATGTAGGTTTCTACTAGGTATGCAGATACCGACGCTAACGTCAGAACGAAAGTCGTCGCGAGGCCCATGCCAATTGCAGTCTCCAACTTCTTGGAGACGCCCATAAATGGACATAGCCCTAAAAACTTCACTAGCACAAAGTTATTGACTAGCACTGTGCCAACCAACAACAAAAGGTATTCGGTCATAATGGATTAATTCTTGAGATTCCGATCCCGATATTATCCTGTTTTGCTCACCTAATAACAACCAAGGATCACTAGGGATTTAGACACTTGGTGAAAAAAACATCAGGTAATCGATTGATTACCAAAGCTGCAGTAAGTATAGACATAGATTTTGATGGTGTGAGCGTGCAGCGGTATATCACAATGATCTTTGTCTGATCATTTGAGTACTCAGTGATTTCACTTTTGTCTTCGGCCAAAAGGTCGAAATTGATTGAAGTAAATAGCGAACTTTTGAGTCAATTGATTGTTGCTAACTCAAGGCTGTTGCTCGGTTGCTTAGAGGGCTTTTAGGAAAGTGAGTACGTTAAAACGCAAAAAGCCGCATCGAGTGATGCGGCTTCTTTAAATTTGGCCCCCTTGTCGAGACTTAAACGCGGGCGGGTAGCACGGTCCGACGATTCGGGTGTGATATTAACTTGGAACAAGTTAGTCGCAGTTATATACGAAAAAAGCCCAATCTTTCGATTGAGCTTTTTTCTGAATTTGGCTCCCCTTGCAAGACTTGAACTTGCGACATACGGATTAACAGTCCGCCGTTCTACCAACTGAACTAAAGGGGAATTGCTTGTTAGCGACGCGAATTCTAATAAGACTCCTATTTTCTGTCAATAAAAAATAGCAGAAAAAAATAAGATAAAAAACTTTACTTTCTTGAACGCCTTATCAGATTTAGCTTTGCTTTAGTTATCCACCAAAATTGTGGATAAGTATGTGCGTGAAACTTTAACAACAATAATTGGGATAAATCTGAAAATGTTAAAATCTGCGGTAACGTGATGTATTTAAAAGTTTTATATCGAAACATTACGATTGTATAACTTTTTAAGATTATAAAATAAACAGTAAAACAAGTGCTATTTTTAGATTTTTTGGGGAAAAGTAGTGGATTAAAAATCGAGTAATTTAGCTGAAGAGATCTTGCAGGGGCACGGATAATACCAAGTTCCAAAAATAAAAGCTATAACTGATATCTAATCTTAAGATGCATTTCTCTAGATAATAGTTGCAACGACACTCCTCCTAGAGTGACAATGACCTGATTAAATAAACAGTATGGAAATGGCGACCTATGAGTAAACTCTTTGACTTGGTATCGGACTACAGTCCGTCCGGTGACCAGCCGACGGCGATTACCAAATTACTAGATGGACTAGATTCTGGTTTGGCACATCAAACTCTATTAGGGGTAACGGGCTCGGGTAAAACCTTTACGCTTGCCAACGTCATTTCTCAATCTCAAAGACCAGCAATCTTGTTAGCGCCTAACAAAACGTTGGCAGCTCAACTTTATGGTGAGATGAAGTCATTCTTTCCAAATAATGCCGTTGAATACTTCGTTTCTTACTACGATTACTACCAGCCTGAAGCGTATGTACCAACCACAGATACGTTCATTGAGAAAGATGCGTCGGTGAATGCTCATATCGAGCAGATGAGACTTTCGGCGACCAAGGCCTTATTAGAGCGAAAAGACGCCATCATTGTAGCTTCTGTATCGGCTATCTATGGTCTTGGTGATCCTAAATCGTATTTGAAAATGATGCTTCACTTGAGTCGTGGTGAGGTTATGGATCAGCGTGATATTTTGCGCCGTTTGGCGGAGCTACAATATTCAAGAAACGACGTCGCATTTGAACGAGGTCAGTTTCGCGTGCGTGGTGAAGTGATTGATATCTTCCCGGCTGAATCTGACCAAGATGCCGTGCGAATTGAAATGTTCGATGATGAAGTGGATTGCATCAGTATCTTTGACCCACTAACTGGTGCGGTTAAGCAAAGAGACCTGCCTCGCTTTACGGTTTATCCAAAAACGCACTATGTAACTCCACGAGAGAAAATCCTTGAAGCGATTGAGAAGATTAAGGATGAGTTGCGTGATAGAGCTCAATATTTAAAAGACAATAATAAGCTTCTAGAAGAACAGCGTATCTCTCAAAGAACTCAGTTTGATATCGAGATGATGACCGAGCTTGGCTTCTGTTCTGGTATCGAAAACTATTCACGATACTTGAGTGGCCGTGCTGAAGGGGAAGCGCCTCCGACGTTATTTGATTACTTGCCTGATGATGGTCTGTTGATTATCGATGAGTCACACGTGACCGTGCCGCAAATTGGTGCGATGTATAAAGGTGACCGCTCTCGTAAAGAAACCTTGGTTGAATTTGGTTTCCGTCTGCCTTCGGCATTGGATAACCGTCCAATGAAGTTTGAAGAATTTGAGTCTATAGCCCCGCAAACAATTTTTGTGTCGGCCACGCCAGGCAATTACGAAATCGAAAAATCAGACGGTGAGATTGCTGATCAAGTGGTGCGTCCTACTGGTTTGTTAGACCCAATTATTGAAGTAAGGCCTGTCGCGACTCAGGTTGATGACCTATTGTCTGAAATCAGAATACGTTCAGTGAAAGAAGAGCGTGTACTTGTCACGACGCTAACTAAGCGAATGGCAGAGGACTTAACTGAATACCTGAGTGAGCATGGCGTTAAAGTTCGTTACTTGCACTCTGATATCGATACCGTTGAACGCGTAGAAATTATCAGAGACCTACGTTTGGGCGAGTTTGACGTGTTAGTGGGCATTAACTTACTTCGAGAAGGTTTGGATATGCCGGAAGTATCGCTGGTGGCGATTCTTGATGCTGATAAAGAGGGCTTCTTACGTTCTGAGCGTTCTTTGATACAGACCATTGGCCGTGCAGCTCGTAATTTGGAAGGTCGAGCAATTCTATATGGTGACTCGATTACTAAGTCGATGAGAAAGGCGATTGATGAAACCGACCGCCGTAGAGAGAAACAGCAGGCCTATAACGAAGAGCAAGGTATTACGCCGCAAGCACTTAAACGTAATATCAAAGACATTATGGAGTTGGGTGATCTAACCAAGTCGAAGCAGCAGCGCCAATCGAAGCAAGTTCCTCTATCTAAGGTGGCAGAGCCTTCTGAAAGTTATGTCGTACTGACTCCACAACAGCTTGATAAAGAGATCAGCAAGCTAGAAGCTGCGATGTATCAGCATGCTCAGAATCTAGAATTTGAATTGGCCGCACAAAAGCGTGATGAAATTGAGCAGCTAAGAAAGCAGTTTATTACCAACAGCTAATCTCACTTTCCACTCAAGAAGTTGATCCCTTCAGCACAAGAATTGAGAGTGTTTCAGACAAAAAACAGCCAGTAGTAAATGTTCTACTGGCTTACGTCTGTGGACACAAAGTCCACTAACAACGTCAGTTGGCTAGGTGACCCGAAGGTCAGTTAGATAACTGCATCGTTCGTGCCACATAGATAACACATTGATTGTTTGAAGCAAGCAAACGAACACAGTATAAATAGTGTGGTTAATTTGCATAATGCAAAGCGGAATGCGATTATAATAAGAAATGCAAATTATAAATGGCTAGGATATGCAATCAAAAACGTTAGATAACAAATCGAAGTATTTGTTAATGGTAGAAGATACCGCGTCGGTAGCAGCGTTGTATCGATCGTATCTTACACCGCTCGAAATTGATATTAACATTGTTGGTACTGGCCGCGATGCAATCGAGAGTTTGAACCATCGAATCCCAGACCTCATTTTATTAGATCTACGCCTGCCCGATATGACGGGTATGGATGTACTGTTTGCTGTAAAACAAAAATATCCGGAAGTTCCGGTTATCTTCATGACTGCTCACGGCTCTATTGATACCGCAGTAGAAGCCATGCGACATGGTTCCCAAGATTTCCTTATCAAGCCGTGTGAAGCCGACCGACTTCGTATTACGGTGAACAATGCGATCCGCAAAGCCACTAAACTTAAAAATAGCTCGGAACATCCAGGAAATCAGAACTATCAAGGCTTTATTGGCAGTAGTCAAACCATGCAGCAGGTTTACCGAACGATCGATTCTGCCGCATCGAGCAAAGCCAGTATTTTCATCACAGGTGAAAGTGGTACCGGTAAAGAGGTATGTGCTGAAGCCATTCACGCTGCGAGTAAGCGTGGTGATAAGCCATTTATCGCGATCAACTGTGCAGCGATTCCTAAAGATTTGATTGAGAGTGAACTGTTTGGTCACGTTAAAGGGGCCTTTACTGGGGCGGCAACGGATCGACAAGGCGCGGCTGAACTTGCAGATGGTGGAACCCTGTTCCTCGATGAATTGTGCGAAATGGACTTAGAGCTGCAAACTAAGCTACTCCGCTTCATTCAAACTGGCACCTTTCAAAAAGTCGGCTCTTCGAAGATGAAGAGTGTGGATGTTCGTTTCGTATGTGCAACGAACCGCGACCCTTGGAAAGAAGTTCAAGAAGGTCGCTTTAGAGAAGATCTGTACTACCGTTTATATGTGATTCCATTGCATTTGCCGCCATTGCGTGAGCGTGGTGAAGATGTCATCGAAATTGCATATTCATTGCTGGGTTATATGTCTGTCGAAGAAGGCAAGGCGTTCGTACGTTTTGCTGAAGAAGTACTCGATCGCTTTAATCAATATGAGTGGCCGGGGAACGTTCGTCAGTTACAAAATGTGTTGCGAAATGTAGTGGTACTGAATAATGGTAAAGAGATTACTCTCAATATGCTTCCACCGCCATTGAACCAACCAATTGAAAACAGTCTCCGTTTAAAAGAGAAGCAGAACGAAGACATCACGGTAAAAGATATTTTCCCATTGTGGATCACTGAGAAAACGGCTATCGAACAGGCCATCAAAGCGTGTGACGGTAACGTTCCTCGCGCGGCAGGTTTCTTGGATGTCAGTCCATCGACGATATACCGAAAATTGCAAACATGGAATGCGAAGCAGTAATCACCAAATAATAAGAAAAGAGCAATGATGATAATATTAAATCAGCAAAAAGTTGATGAGCTTGCCGGTGAAATAGGGCAAGAGAATGTCCCAGTGTTACTGGAAATATTTTTAGGTGAACTGAAGGGATACTACGAACATTTAGAGCTAAATAAAGAGTCAGACACATCTAAGTATTTAGCGGATATTAGCCATGCACTTAAGAGTAGTGCTGCGAGCTTTGGAGCGGACTCTTTGTGTAGTTTTGCGATTAGCCTAGATGCAAAAGTGAAACAAGCGCTGCCAATGACAGAGGTCGACTTTCAAGGTATGCAGGATATTTTGTTATCCACCTACCAAGAGTACCAGCAGTTAATGACAGAGCTTTAACGCGGTCAATTATCACTAAAGTGGTCAGTCATCAATGAACTTAAAAAGGAGCATCGTGCTCCTTTTTGTTTTTGTTTGGTAAATAGATTCAGAAAACCGAGTTAAACCAACTGATCCCTAATTGCTTGTTGGAGTTTTAAACGGTCGTGTCGCCAATCTCTATTTGGCGAGGCAAGGTCAGTAGTCACGCAATTCCAAAGCCCTTCAAGTTCCGGATGGGGCGCGTTACCTAATACAATATCAATTTTTCTTGCCTTACAGGTACGCTCACACCACTCCAATTGCTCTTGTAGCGTCATTTTCCCAGCAGGTCCATGCTCTGGCGACAGGTTTTCAACGAAGATAACCTTGGCTTTAGTATTATCAGCGATCGCTTTACCAATTTCTGGCAGTAGAAGGGGCGGCATAACACTGGTTAGAAAACTTCCCGGGCCAAGCACGATACAGTCTGCTTGTTCGACAGCTGCAACGGCTTCTCTGGTCGCAGGAACTTCTGGAGACAAGTCCATCATGCGCAGTTTTTCTGTCATGTCATCAACGTTGGTTTCACCCGTAACCCAACGGCCGTCCATTGACAAAGCAGTGAGATCGGAAGGATGTTCCGTCATTGGCACAATATTCACATCGACTTTAAGCATGTTACGAATCAGGTTGATCGCTTCCAATGGGCGAACAGAAAGGTTGTCTAGTGCAGTCAGCATTAGGTTACCGAGGTTGTGACCATCGAGTTCACCTTGACCGCGAAAGCGGTATTCGAACATCATCGAACTGATCGAAGGCTCGGTGATTAGTTGGTTGATACAGTTACGAGTATCACCCCAAGCGATACCACCTTGGCAATCTCGAATACGCCCGGTTGATCCACCGTTATCTGTGGTTGCAACAATGCCTGTCGCGTTGCTACCAAAGTCTTTTAATGCCGCAAGCATACGACCTAAGCCGTGACCACCACCAATTGCGACAACTTTCTTTGAAGAGTAAATATTCATTTTTTGTTCTTGTTAGATTATTACCAACTATAATTTAGGTTAAATGCTTCTCGTCAGATACTCAACAAGAGTTATTTTGAGGGTTTGATACGTTTTTTTTGCCGATGTGACTCGTTTTTTGTCATCAAAGCTAGATTCACGTACAAATATTAAGTATTTTATTACTCAGCTACTGCGCGTGTGAATATAAAGTGCAGTTGCCATAACTCCGAGCTCTCGCATGCTAAGTCGCACAGTGGTATTTGCTGTACCGATACGCATCAAGAGCCAGTGACATGTTGTCACAAGGGCTTAATTGGAAATGATTATGCCTCCCGTGTTTGGAAAGGTGTTCCGTGGCGCAACAATTCGAAGATAGATTCCATCGCAAGTTTTATTACTTGCGCTTGTCGGTTACAGACGTCTGTAACTTTAAATGTACTTACTGCTTGCCAGATGGTTATAAACCGTCAGGGCAAAAAAACTCGTCTTTTTTAAGTGTTCCTGAGATCAAACGCGTTGTTAAAGCGTTTGCTGATTGTGGTACCTCAAAGATCCGCATTACTGGCGGAGAGCCGAGTCTGCGTAAAGACTTTCCTGAAATCATACATACCGTTGCTTCTACTCCAGGCATTGAAAAAGTAGCCACCACAACGAATGGCTACCGCATGGAGAAACAAGTAGGGCAATGGCGTGATGCTGGTTTAACCCATATAAACGTGAGCGTGGATAGCTTAGATTCGCGCATGTTCCATCAGATCACTGGTGAGAACAAGTTTACTGAGGTTATGCGAGGTATTGATAAAGCGTTTGAGGTTGGCTTTGAACAAGTCAAAGTCAACGTCGTATTGATGAAAGACCTCAATAGTCAGGAATTACCAGCCTTCCTTAATTGGATTAAAGACAAACCTATTCAATTACGTTTTATCGAGCTGATGAAAACCGGCGAGATGGACGAGTTGTTCGATAAACACCATGTGTCTGGCGTTGCGATCCGCAACCAGCTTATTGCTAATGGTTGGCTGTTAAAAGTCAAAGCTGTTAACGATGGCCCGGCGCAAGTGTTTGTCCACCCAGACTACAAGGGTGAAATTGGTTTGATCATGCCTTACGAGAAAGACTTTTGTGAGAGTTGTAACCGACTGCGTGTTTCTGCGACCGGTAAACTTCACCTATGTCTGTTTGGCGACCACGGTGTTGAACTGAGAGATCTGATTCAAGAAGATCAACAAGAGCAAGAGCTCATTGATCGAATTCAGGCTCAGCTTCAAACCAAGTCCGTTAGTCACTTCTTACATGATGGCAACAGCGGCATGACTCCAAATTTGGCGTCAATCGGCGGTTAACCCGCTATATACTCTAAAGCATTTTATCGCTCAGCTTCTTTAAGCTGGGCGAATCAGTCTAATGAAAAATTTATATAGGTGAACAAATGGGTCACGCAGAAAGCAAATTTCAAGCAGCGAACATTGCAGTACTAACGGTTTCAGATACTCGTACAGAAGAAAATGACACGTCAGGTGGTTACCTAGCTGAGCATGCTAAGAAAGCTGGTCACAACGTGGTTGATAAGCAAATTGTTATCGATGACATGTACAAGATCCGTGCGATCGTATCTCAGTGGATTGCTGATGACAGCGTCCAAGCGATCATGATCACTGGTGGTACGGGTTTTACTTCTCGTGATAGCACCCCAGAAGCACTTAAGCCACTGTTCGACAAAGAAGTAGAAGGCTTTGGTGAGCTATTCCGCCAAGTGTCTTACGAAGAGATTGGTACTTCGACGATTCAATCGCGTGCAATCGCGGGTTTTGCTAACCACACGGTTATCTTTGCGATGCCAGGTTCTACAGGTGCGTGCCGTACAGGTTGGACTAAGATCATCAAGCAACAGATGGATGCTAGCCACCGTCCTTGTAACTTCATGCCACATCTTTCTGTATAAGGTGGTTTGAGCATGAGCCAATTTACCCACATTAACGCGTCTGGCGAAGCGAACATGGTCGATGTATCGGCTAAAGCGGAAACTGTACGCGAAGCGAGAGCGGAAGCTTTCGTTCAAATGTCAGCTGAAACGCTAGAACTGATTGTTTCTGGTAGCCACCATAAGGGTGATGTTTTTGCGACGGCACGTATTGCTGGCATCCAAGCGGCTAAGAAAACGTGGGACTTGATTCCACTGTGTCACCCTCTACTACTAACTAAAGTCGAAGTGCAGCTAGAAGCTATCGAGTCTGAAAACAAGGTTCGCATTGAATCTGTTTGTAAACTTGCGGGTAAGACGGGCGTTGAGATGGAAGCGCTTACGGCTGCTTCTGTTGCTGCGCTAACGATTTACGATATGTGTAAAGCCGTTCAAAAAGACATTGTTATCGAAAATGTACGCCTGTTAGAGAAGACGGGTGGTAAATCTGGTCACTTCAAGGTGGAATCATGATTACTGTACTGTTCTTTGCTCAAACTCGTGAACTTGTCGGTGTCGATAGCCTAGAAGTCGATGCACAATTCAATACTATTGAAGCGATTCGCAGCCACCTTGTAACACAAGAAGGCAAATGGGATATCGCATTGGAGGAGGGCAAACTTCTGGCTGCGCTTAACCAATCAATCGTACCTTTGACAACTGAAGTGAAAGACGGCGATGAAGTGGCTTTCTTCCCACCGGTTACTGGAGGTTAGCCATGAACGACTCTCGAGTTATTGATCCAAGAGTACTAGTTACGGCAGAAGATTTTTCTGTGGGTGACGAATACGATTATCTAGCTCAAGGCACAGCTGCAGGAGCGGTAGTGACGTTTGTTGGTAAAGTTCGCGACATGAACCTTGGCGACAACGTGATTGGTTTGTCTCTAGAGCACTATCCGGGTATGACAGAGAAGTCGCTGAGCGAGATCTGTGATCAAGCTGAAGCGCGCTGGCCTATTCAGAAGATGCGAGTGATTCACCGTGTTGGTGACCTAGATATCGGTGACCAGATTGTTTACGTTGGTGTATCCAGTGCGCACCGAGGGGCTGCCTTCGAAGCGTGCGAGTTTGTTATGGACTTCCTCAAAACCAAAGCGCCGTTTTGGAAAAAAGAACGTACCACTGAAACAACTCGCTGGGTTGATTCTCGCGATTCTGATACCAAAGCTGCAGAGCGCTGGAAAAAGTAAATTATCCCACATAATGTTTCGTCCTTAACGTGATAACGCATTTCAGGTTAGGACTTAGGTAATAAAGCCGACGTTGAACGTCGGTTTTTTTGTGCGTGCAACAAAGTCATTTATAAAAAATAGGGTGTTTATTAAATGATTAATCATTCGAGTTGCATATAAATTCTTTGGCTTATTTTTTCTGTACTGGTGCAGCTCTGCATCTGTTTTGGTGCAGTGCATTATGCTGTTTTGTATAAAGTGATAATCCTCACAAATAGTACAGTCTATTTAGGGGATATGTGATGTGCACTTAGATTTAATGTGGCATTAATGTTAACTTATCAAAGGTGTTCTAGCATAAGATGCTAAAAAAAAGTATCAACACAGATACATCAACACTAAAGGCTGTTATTTAATAAATCCCTATGTGTAACTCACTATTCATTAGGATTTTATTAGATATTTACACTGATACCTTGAGTATTTCGGAGAATTATCCGATTTTTTGCGACTTGTTTATGGCAAATTACTTCAATGGTTGATAGTGTGTGCCTCAATCTTTGTAAGGTTTTAGATTTTTATGCTTATATTTTAAGCTAAATAAATCTAAATCACTGCCGTTCAGTGAACTTAGCAAAGAAGTCATGGATGCAATACGAAAAACTTGGAGTTTATTAAATGTACAAGAATAAAATCACTCAGGCCCTTCTTCTAGGTGCTGGTTTGGCAGTGGCTGCCACTTCTACTCTTTCTATCGCTGCTGAAGTTCCAGCAGGTACAGAACTAGCAAAAGTTCAGGAACTTGTTCGCGGTAACGGTACTGAAGTTGCGACTATCGACCCACACAAATCTCAAGGTGTACCAGAATCTCACGTAATTCGTGATCTTCTAGAAGGTCTAGTGAACCAGGACGGTGAAGGTAATACTATCCCTGGTGTTGCTGAGAGCTGGGAAACGACAGACAACAAAACATTCACTTTCCATCTACGCAAAGATGCAAAATGGTCTAACGGCGATCCTGTAACAGCTGAAGATTTCGTTTACAGCTGGAAACGTGCAGTTGATCCTGCCACTGCTTCTCCATACGCTTGGTACATGGAATATACCAAGATGGTGAATGCGAAAGACATCGTAGCGGGTAAGAAAGACAAGAGTGAGCTAGGCGTTAAAGCTGTAGATGCAAACACACTTGTTGTTGAATTAGAAACAGCGGTACCATACTTCGTAATGATGATGGGCCACACAACAGTGAAGCCAGTACACAAAGCAACTGTTGAAAAATTCGGTGACCAATGGACCAAGCCGGGTAACTTCGTAGGTAACGGCGCATTCTCTGTTGATAAGTGGGTTGTTAACGAACGTCTAGTTCTAAAGCGTAACGACCAATACTGGAACAACGACAAAACTGTTCTAAACAAAGTAACCTTCCTACCAATCGAAAACCAAGTTGCGGAAATGAACCGTTTCTTATCTGGTGAAATCGACTTCACAAATGAACTTCCAACTGAGCACTTCAAGCGTCTTAAGAAAGAGCACGCAGAAGACGTATCTGTAGCTGGTAACTTGTGTACTTACTACTACATCTTCAACACGAAGAAAGCTCCATTTGATGACGTTCGCGTACGTAAGGCTATCTCTTACGCAATTGACCGTGACATCGTGACTGGCGCTATCTTAGCGCAAGGTCAAAAACCAGCATATTTCCTGACGCCTGAAATCACGGCGGGCTTCGATCCTGAGCTTCCTCAGTACGGTACAATGTCTCAAAAAGAACGTAACGTAGAAGCGGCACGTCTTCTTGAAGAAGCGGGCTACGGCAAAGACAATCCACTAAACTTCAACCTACTGTACAACACTTCTGAAAACCACAAGAAGATTGCTGTAGCACTAGGTTCTATGTGGAAGAAAACACTGGGTCTTAAAGTTACACTTGAAAACCAAGAGTGGAAAACTTACCTATCTTCTAAAGATTCTGGTGACTTCGAAGTAGCTCGTGCTGGTTGGTGTGGTGACTACAATGAAGCGTCGTCATTCCTAACGCTAATGAAGAGTAACAACACTACCGGTGGTGTTCACTACGACAGCGCGGCTTACGATCAAATCATTGATAAAGCACTGAACTCGACTTCAGAAGAAGAGCGTAAAGCACTTTACCTTGAAGCTGAGGCGCTAATGGCTAACGATATGCCTATCGCACCTATCTACCAATACGTGAAATCACGTCTACTAAATCCGCACGTTGGTGGCTTCCCTACTAATAACGCGGAAGATAAGATCTTCTCGAAAGACTTATACATCAAGGCTCAATAAGCTTCGATTCTAAAAGTTAATATAACTATAACGATACAGACACTACATGCGTAATACGCGCATGTAGCGTCTTTCTAATTTTAATTGTCACAGACTGAAAGAGTGAGTTTATGCTTAAATTCATTATGAAAAGGATATTTGAAGCGATTCCAACGATGTTGGTGTTGATCACTATATCTTTCTTTCTCATGCGTTTCGCACCGGGTAACCCGTTTTCAAGCGAGCGTCCATTACCGCCAGAAGTTATGGCTAACATCGAAGCTAAATACGGCTTAGATAAACCAGTATTTGAACAGTACACCACGTACTTAACCAACATCCTTCAGGGTGATTTTGGTCCATCTTTCAAATATCAAGATTACACAGTAAATGAGCTGATTGCTGTAGCACTTCCAGTATCTGCGAAGGTAGGCTTCGTTGCCTTTATCTTTACGCTAATTATGGGGGTCACCGTCGGCACTATAGCCGCGTTGAAGCACAATACCTGGGTCGACTACACCATAATGTCGACAGCCATGCTCGGGGTGGTGATGCCATCCTTCGTGTTGGCACCAGCGCTTATTTACCTTTTCTCCCTGCACTGGAATATATTCCCAGCAGGTGGTTGGCATGGCGGCACCTTCGTGTACATCGTGCTACCTGTTATTGCGATGTCTCTTCTATATGTAGCAACCTTTGCTCGTATCACTCGCGGTAGCATGATTGAAACGTTAAACAGTAACTTTATCCGTACTGCTCGTGCTAAAGGTCTAAGTTACCGTTATATCGTTCTTAAACATGCGCTTAAGCCAGCAATGCTACCTGTTGTGTCATACATGGGACCTGCGTTCGTAGGTATCATCACAGGTTCAGTTGTTGTTGAAACCATCTTTGGTCTACCGGGAATCGGTAAGCTGTTTGTTAACGCCGCGTTTAACCGTGACTACTCGTTAGTAATGGGTGTAACCATTTTGATTGGTTTCCTATTCATCTTGTTCAACGCTATCGTTGATATTTTACTAGCGCTTATTGACCCGAAAATTCGCTACTAGCAGGGACGCATGGTTATGTTGAAGAAAAAAGAAAACTTAGAAGCGATCGAAAAATTCTCTGAGAATTTGGAAATTGAAGGTCGTAGTTTGTGGCAAGATGCGCGTATTCGTTTTATGCGCAACAAAGCGGCAATGATCAGTCTGTTCATTCTAATTATCATGGTGCTTTCGGTAATCTTCTTACCTATGTTGGCGCAGCATGCTTACGATGATACTGACTGGTACGCAATGCACGTAGGCCCAAATGCGGATCACTGGTTTGGTACCGACAGTTTAGGTCGTGACTTATACGTTCGTACAATGATTGGCGGCCGTATTTCTCTGATGGTTGGTGTGATGGGCGCATTTGTAGCGGTACTGATTGGTACGCTTTACGGTGCAGCTTCAGGTTTCATTGGCGGTCGTACTGACCGAGTGATGATGCGTATCCTAGAGATCTTGTACGCAGTACCATTCATGTTCCTTGTGATCGTACTGGTAACATTCTTTGGTCGTAATATTGTACTTATCTTTGTTGCTATCGGTGCTATTGCTTGGCTCGATATGGCACGAATCGTACGTGGTCAAACGTTGAGTCTACGTAGCAAAGAATTCATCGAGGCTGCTCACGTATGTGGTGTAAGTAAATGGAAGATCATTACACGTCATATCGTACCGAATGTATTGGGTATTGTTGCGGTTTACTCGACGCTACTTATTCCGAGCATGATCCTTACTGAATCATTCTTATCTTTCCTTGGTCTTGGTGTTCAAGAGCCTATGACAAGTTGGGGCGCGCTATTACAAGAAGGCTCGCAAACAATGGAAGTTGCTATTTGGCAATTGGCATTCCCAGCGGCATTCATGGTAGTTACGCTGTTCTGCTTTAACTACGTAGGTGATGGTCTGCGCGACGCGCTTGATCCAAAAGACAGATAAAGAAATAGCAAATAAAAATACAAAAGCTATAAAAGATTGAAGGAAGCAATGATGAGCTTATTAGATGTCAAAGATCTGCGCGTCGAATTTACCACGCAAGATGGTATCGTAACCGCAGTAAACGACTTGAACTTCTCACTTAACCAAGGCGAAACGCTGGGTATTGTTGGTGAGTCGGGTTCAGGTAAATCACAAACGGTATTTGCACTGATGGGGCTGCTGGCTAAGAACGGCATCATCTCAGGTAGCGCAAAGTTTGAAGGCAATGAAATTCTTAACCTGCCTGAAAAAGAGCTGAACAAAGTACGTGCTGAACAGATCGCGATGATCTTCCAAGATCCAATGACGTCACTGAATCCTTACATGAAAGTATGTGATCAGCTGATGGAAGTACTGATGCTGCATAAAGGCATGGGTAAAGCAGAAGCGTTCGAAGAATCAGTTCGTATGCTGGAAGCGGTGAAAATCCCTGAAGCACGCAAGCGCATCACTATGTACCCGCACGAGTTTTCGGGCGGTATGCGTCAGCGTGTGATGATCGCAATGGCACTGCTGTGTCGCCCTAAATTGCTTATCGCTGATGAACCAACAACGGCACTGGATGTAACCATTCAAGCGCAAATTATGGAATTGCTGAACGAACTTAAAGATGAGTTCAATACGGCAATCATCATGATCACCCATGATTTGGGTGTTGTTGCTGGCTCATGTGACAAAGTACTGGTGATGTACGCAGGTCGTACAATGGAATATGGCACGGTTGATGAAATCTTCTACGAGCCAAGCCACCCTTATGCGGAAGGCCTGCTTAAAGCAATTCCTCGTTTGGATACCGAAGGTGAAATTCTACCGACGATTCCAGGTAACCCACCTAACTTACTTCGCCTACCAACAGGTTGTCCTTACCAAGACCGTTGTCACCGTGTAATGGACCGTTGTAAGCAAGAAGCACCGATTTTGCAGCCATTTGCTAAAGACCGTCAGCGTGCTTGTTTTTCAGACTGGGAGACTTGGACAAAATGAGTAAAGAATTACTATTAGATATTAAAGACCTAAAAGTTCACTTTAGCATTGCGGCTAAGTCTGCTTGGCCTTGGGCGAAACCATCAAACCTTAAAGCAGTCGATGGTGTTGATGTTCATCTTTACGAAGGCGAAACGCTAGGTGTGGTAGGTGAGTCTGGTTGTGGTAAGTCGACTTTTGCACGCGCAATTATCGGTTTGGTTGAAGCGACTGAAGGGCAAGTGATGTGGTTAGGTCAAGACCTAACTAAGATGCAGGAAGTGAAGCGTCGTGAGACTCGTAAAGAGATTCAGATGATCTTCCAAGACCCGCTAGCGTCGCTTAACCCACGTATGTCAGTAGGCGATATCATTGCTGAGCCTCTAGAGACTTTCTTCCCTGAACTTTCTAAACAAGAAGTAAAGGACAGAGTTAAAGAGATGATGGCAAAGGTTGGCCTATTACCAAACGTAATCAACCGTTACCCACATGAATTCTCTGGTGGTCAGTGTCAGCGTATTGGTATTGCACGTGCGCTTATCTTGAAACCTAAGATGATCATCTGTGATGAACCTGTTTCTGCACTGGATGTATCTATCCAAGCTCAAGTAGTTAACCTTCTTAAGGAGCTACAAAAAGAGTTAGGTTTGTCTTTGGTATTCATCGCGCACGATTTGTCAGTGGTTAAACACATCTCTGACCGTGTCTTGGTGATGTACCTAGGTAACGCGGTAGAGCTTGGTGAATCAGACGCCTTGTTCTCTGACCCTAAGCACCCGTACACCAAAGCGTTGATGTCTGCAGTTCCGATTCCAGATCCTCGTCTAGAGCGCAACAAAACGATTCAGATGTTGGAAGGCGATTTACCTTCACCAATCAATCCACCGTCAGGTTGTGTGTTCCGTACACGTTGCCCACAAGCAACAGAGGCTTGTGCGCAAACTAAGCCAACTATTCAAGGCGATGACGTTCACGCAGTATCTTGCTTGCACGTACAAGTCTAGAGCCTATTTAAAACGGTTCAGCCTGTGACAGGCTTAAGCGCGACTAGTTATTAGAGTCGCGCTTTTTTTGTGTCTAAAGTTCCATATTAAATAAGCTTCATCAAATAATTTGAACAACTAAGCCAACTTCTTCTAGTTTAGAAAAAGTTGGCTTTTTTTATACTAATACCAATCGTAGTAAATAACTGCTCATCCTAGCTTGTTAAAACGCTCGATAACGGCGTTAGAATTTTTGATTGTAGAATAACTACTAACAGAAAAATTCTTCCTTGTTCTCAAGCCTTTTCTCTGCGCTATTTCTGAACATTTACTTACTGTGATTGGTATAAAAAATTTTGGATGACAGAGGTTTGGATATGGGCAAGTTAGTTGAAGGTGTTTGGCACGATGTGTGGTACGACACCAAAGAAAGCGGTGGCAAGTTTGTTCGTGAAGATGCAGGCTTTCGTCACTGGGTAGAGAATAAAGCGTCCGCGCAGTTTCAGCCTGAAAGCGGCCGTTATCACTTGTACGTATCATTGGCTTGCCCTTGGGCGCACCGCACCCTTATCTTCCGAGAGCTTAAAGACCTAACCGATCACATTGACGTGACGGTTGTTTGCCCAGACATGATGAGTGATGGTTGGCAAATGGGGTTACCTGAACCTCTGTTCGGCCATACGCGCATGCATCAAATCTACACTCAAGCCAAACCTGACTACTCGGGTAGAGTGACGGTGCCTGTGTTGTGGGATAAAAAGACTAACACCATTGTGAGTAACGAGTCGTCTGAGATTATCCGTATGTTTAACTCAGAGTTTAATGAACTGACAGGCAACACCGATGATTACTATCCGTGGGAACTGGCAAAGAAGATTGATGAGTGGAATGACTATATCTACCCAAACATTAACAACGGTGTGTACCGAACGGGCTTTGCAACGACACAAGAAGCCTACGAAGAAGCGTATGATGCGTTATTTGAAGCCTTAGACAAAGTAGACGCTCACCTTAGCGAACATCGCTATTTAGCGGGTAACGAGATTACAGAAGCGGATTGGCGCTTGTTTACCACTCTGGTTCGATTTGATGCCGTTTATGTTGGGCACTTTAAGTGTAATAAGCAGCGAATTTCAGACTACGTCCATATTCAGGGCTACTTAAAAGAGCTCTACCAGGTCGAAGGCATTAAAGAGACGACCGATTTTTATCACATCAAGCGCCACTATTATTACAGCCATACAGGTATAAACCCAACCCAAGTTGTGCCGAAAGGACCTGCGCTAGACTTAGAATCAGTCCATGGGCGAGGTTAGATTAATCTTAAGAGCATCAAGTAACCTTAAGCGTTAGATATAAAAAAACCCTAGATAAGAATCTAGGGTTTTTTGCTTTCTACAAAAGAAAAATTAGTTAATTACTTTTTCTTCAGCTTGAGCTGCTTGGTCTGCTTGGATAGCCGTTAGAGCCACTGTGTAAACGATGTCGTCTACTAGAGCGCCACGAGACAAGTCATTTACTGGCTTGCGCATACCTTGAAGCATTGGACCGATAGACACTAGATCTGCTGAACGCTGTACCGCTTTGTAAGTCGTGTTACCCGTGTTTAGGTCTGGGAATACGAATACTGTCGCTTTACCTGCAACTGGAGAGTTAGGCGCTTTAGAAGCGGCTACGTTTTCCATGATTGCAGCGTCGTACTGAAGAGGACCGTCGATCACAAGATCAGGACGTTTCGCTTGAGCAAGTTTGGTTGCTTCACGCACTTTATCTACGTCTGCACCTTTACCAGATTCACCAGTAGAGTAAGAGATCATAGCAACGCGTGGGTCGATACCGAATGCCGCAGCAGAATCTGCAGATTGGATAGCGATTTCAGCAAGCTGTTCAGCTGTTGGATCTGGGTTGATCGCACAGTCACCGTATACAAGAACTTGATCAGGCAGAAGCATGAAGAAGATTGAAGATACGATAGAAGCATCAGGAGCAGTCTTGATGATCTGGAACGGAGGAACGATAGTGTTCGCCGTTGTGTGAACAGCACCAGAAACTAGGCCGTCAACTTCGCCAGCTTCAAGCATCATAGTACCTAGGAATACTGAGTCTTCTAGCTTCTCACGAGCAACAACTTCAGTCATACCTTTAGCGCCACGAAGTTCTACTAGACGAGCTACGTAGTTTTCGCGAACTGATGCAGAATCGATGATCTCAACGCCAGCGCCAAGCTCAACACCTTGCTGTGCTGCAACGCGACGGATTTCTTCAGGGTTACCTAGAAGTACACACGTTGCGATACCGCGCTCTGCACAGATAGCCGCAGCTTTAACTGTACGTGGCTCGTCACCTTCAGGAAGAACGATGCGCTTAGCCGCTTTACGAGCAAATTCAGTTAGCTGGTAACGGAATGCTGGTGGGCTTAGACGACGGATGCCTTGAGTACCTTCAGATAGAGAATCAATCCAAGGGCCATCAATGTGGCTTGCAACGTGATCGTTAACGAACTCGATACGCTCTTTATCGTCTGCAGGAACTTCTAGGTTGAAGCTCTGTAGGTTTAGAGACGTCTGCCAAGTGTTACCTTGAGCTTTGAAGATCGGTAGACCTGAAGCGAATGCTGGTGCACAAAGGTTAGCAATACTTTCTGGAATGTCGTAACCGCCAGTCAGTAGGATTGCGCCAATCTCAACACCGTTTTTCGCAGCAAGAGCCGCAGCAACGATAACGTCAGGACGGTCTGCAGAAGTTACTAGCAGTGAACCTGGCTTGAAGTGCTCAATCATGTGCGGTAGAGAACGTGCACAGAAAGTGATGCTCTTAATACGACGAGTTGAGATTTCACCTTCGTTAACGATTTCAGCGTTAAGGTGCTTAGCCATATCAACCGCACGAGTTGCGATTAGGTCGATGCTCCATGGCACACAGCCAAGAACACGGATAGGACTAGAGTTGAAGATTTGCATTACTTCAAGGTTCGCTTGCTGAGCGCTGTCTGCATCATCAAAGATTTCAGATAGGTCAGGGCGAGTACGACCAGCTTCATCAACAGGAGCGTTAAGCTTGTTGATGATTACGCCTTTGATATTCTTGTTCTTAGTACCGCCGAAGTTAGAACATGCTACTTCGATACGCTCTTTAAGTTGCGTAGGGTTGTCAGTACCAGGAGTCGCAACGAATACGATCTCTGCGCCAAGCGTTTTTGCGATTTCTGCGTTCACTTGGTTTGCAAACGGGTGCTTACGAGTAGGGACTAGGCCTTCGATTAGCGTTACTTCAGCGTCTTTGTTGATTTTGTTGTATTGCTCAACAACAGATTCAAGAAGCTCATCCGTTTTTTCACTACCGATCAAAGCTTCAGCTTTTGTCATTGCGATTGGCTCACCAATCTTAATGTCGCTATTCGCGCTGATGATAGTAGAGGTTAAATCTGGCTGGTTACCACCGCTACGAGGTTGAGCGATTGGCTTGTAGAAAGAAACACTTACGCCCTTACGCTCCATAGCGCGAAGAACACCCATGCTAACACTAGTAAGACCAACACCAGCGCTTGTAGGGATAAGCATAATAGTACGTGACATTGACGAACACCTTTGACTATTGGAAATAAAAAAGCTCAACCGCTATTCCCACCGATAAACATATTGGGGTAGGAATAGAAGTTGAGCCCCATTTTCTTGATATGAAAAACTGACTAGCTTCGAGTGAAGCTAGTCAGGAAAATCAATTAAAGACCTGCTAGTTTCGCAGTGTCTTCAGCAATTACTAGCTCTTCGTTAGTCGAGATAACCATTGCAGGGATACGGCTGTTAGCTGTAGTGATAGTACCTTCGCCGCCGAAACGAGCTTTAAGGTTAGCTTCACCGTCAACTTCGATGCCGAAGATGCCTAGGCGGTTAAGAACCATTTCACGGATTGGGCCAGAGTTCTCGCCGATGCCGCCAGTGAAAGTGATTGCGTCTAGACGACCTTCTAGAGTTGCAGTGTAACCAGCAACGTACTTAGCTAGACGGTGACAGAACACGTCCATTGCACGAGTTGCTTCTTCTTTCTCGCCGTAGTTGTCTTCAACGAAACGACAGTCAGAAGTCACTTCAGTTAGACCAGCAAGACCAGATTCTTTAGTTAGCATGTTGTTGATTTCTTCAACAGAGTAACCAAGAGCGTCGTGTAGGTGGAAGATGATCGCAGGATCTAGGTCACCACAACGTGTACCCATTACAAGACCTTCAAGAGGAGTAAGACCCATAGAAGTATCTACAGATTGACCGTTCTTGATTGCACATACAGAAGCGCCGTTACCTAGGTGACAGTTGATGATGTTAACTTCTTCAACTGGCTTGTTTAGTAGGCCTGCAACTTCACGAGTGATGAATAGGTGAGAAGTACCGTGCATGCCGTAACGACGGATGCCGTGCTCTTTGTACAGGTTGTACGGTAGAGCGTATAGGTAAGACTCAGAAGGCATTGTTTGGTGGAACGCAGTGTCAAATACAGCAACGTTTTGTAGACCAGGGAAGTTCTTTTGAGCCGCTTCGATACCGATAAGGTGAGCAGGGTTGTGAAGAGGTGCAAAAGTCGCAGCGTCTTGAATACCCTTAAGAACTTCATCAGTGATAAGCGCAGAAGAAGTGAACTGCTCACCGCCGTGTACGATACGGTGACCGATAGCGCCAAGGTTAGCTTTAAGCTCAGGCTTAGAAGCAAGAATAGTTTCTACCATGAAAGATAGTGCTTCTACGTGAGCTGCGCCCGCGCCTAGTTGTGCTTCATGCTTGCCATCAAGTTTCCATTTCATACGAGCTTCTGGAAGACCTAGACACTCAGCAAGACCAGTTAGGTGCTCTGCACCTGATTCTGCATCAACAACAGCGAATTTAAGAGAAGAACTACCACAGTTTAAAACTAAAACTAGCTTAGACATTAATGACTACCTGTTTATTTTTCTGATCGAAATCAGTTAAGGATGAAAATTAATCTCAAGAATAGTCGAAGCACATGGGCTTGCGTACTAACCTTGGTCAAAAAAACGTTAATTTCCGTATAAATTGAAAGCACTCTTTATCAAAAAGAGGCTTGTGCATTCCTTGCAGAAGTCTTCTCAAAGTTGCTTAAATTGTAAATAAGGGCAACAATGAGATTGAGGTCTGCAAATAATAGCGATATTGTGCAAATATAACAAAAAAATTTGAAAGAATATTATTTTTCGTCAAATTTTTGTGTTTTTAGTTGATGGTTTCAACTTTTTTTTAATGGGAGACTCATATGAGCAATAGAGTTGGTTTAGCGAGTAGTTTAAAAGATGGCCAAAAGTACATGGATCTCTGGCCCGTCCGCAAAGAGTTAAACTCGATCTTCCCTGAACAGCGCATTATCAAAGCGACGCGTTTTGGCGTGAAAGTGATGCCAGCGATAGCTGCTATTAGTGTTCTTACACAAATGGTCTTTAATAATTATCAAGCGATGCCACAAGCAGTGGTCATGGCTTTGTTTGCAATCAGCTTACCGCTTCAAGGCATGTGGTGGTTAGGTAATCGCTCAAACACACAACTTCCACCTGCGCTAGTCTCATGGTATCGCGAACTTCACGAGAAGATCACTGAAACGGGTTTCGCGTTAGAGCCAATGAAGTCGCGCCCTCGTTATAAAGAATTGGCGATCATTTTAAATCGCGCATTTCGTCAGCTAGATAAATCCTCAATGGAACGTTGGTTCTAATGAGTTTCAACTCTCCCTCTTGTCTGAGAGCAACTATTCATCATTGATGGTTTGTTCTCAGGTTTGATTTTTATTATTTTCGCTTCGCTTTTATTCACCCATCTCCCCCTCATTCCTTTTTTCTCTTACTACTCATGTAGTTTCTTACTTTTCAAATTCTGCCTTTCGCTATTTCACGCATTTTTCGAGCCTTGTTGTGTTTTTGTTAAATATAACTTCAAGTCATCAATAGTTACTGGTAATAATATCAATAGTGATGTTGTTCTCTTTGAGCGAGCAATAATGAGTAGAGCTTGATTCAGGGAGCGATAATGAGTTCTGTAAAAAAGGTATTGGCAGCGGTCGTAAGTTGTCTGTTGTTGCTATGGACAAGCAATGTAATGGCGAACGTTGCCAAAGTTTCGGTTTCACAAGTTGTCGACCATCCAGATCTGAATGCGACGCGTCTAGGGCTTCTTGAAGGATTGAGAGCAAAAGGTTACGAACCGGGTAAAAATTTAGAGTTTTCTTATGAAATGGCTGGTGGCAATCCCGCTCAGGCAGCAAAAATAGCCAGAGAGTTAGTTAGTGAGAACCCTCATGTATTAGTTGGCATCGCGACACCGACCTCTCAAGCGTTGGTTTCAGCGACTCGAACGATCCCGATTGTGTTCACCGCGGTGACAGACCCTATCGGAGCAAGACTTGTTAAACAATTGGAGCAGCCGGGACGAAATGTCACGGGCCTTTCTGACTTATCACCTATTTCCCAACATGTATCTCTTATTAAAGAGCTACTCCCCAATGCAGTTTCAGTCGGTGTGGTTTATAACCCAGCAGAGGCAAATGCTGTTGCTTTAGTAGGGCTGTTAAAGCAGGCAACACGAGACTTTGGCTTTACTTTGCATACTGAAAAAGCGTTGACCATCGATGATGTAGAAGAAAAAACAGCATCCGTGGCTAAGAAATCTGATGTTATCTACGCACTAACTGATAACACGGTGGCAAGCGGTATCGAAGGACTTATAAATGCTGCAAACCAAGCTGGCACACCCGTGGTTGCAGGAGCAACGTCTTATGTTGGCAAGGGAGCAATCGCTGGATTAGGTCTAGATTACTATGACGTCGGGGTGCAGACCGCTGATTATGTGGCCGCTATTTTGAACGGACAAAAACCAGGGAAGTTGAGTGTTAAAACGGCTCAAAGCTCTCAGTTGGTAGTTAACCTAGATGCCGCTCGTGAGCTTGGTTTGACGCTACCTAAGTCTGTGGTTGATCGCGCTATAGTCAGCCGTTGATTAGTATTGACATCAAAAAAACAATGCTCAATAAGTCATTTTGTTAACAGGAATTTAAACCATCACAATGAACAACATTAGTCGACTCTAACCATTAGCTGCGATCTATTTTATTCATTTTTAAGTAGTTATTTCCCCTTCAGGTGCAACGTTAATACCAACTTACATTATTTTACATCGAGAGGGCTGTCGATTAATGTCATAATATTAATGGAACTAATGAAAATAACTGAGCGCTAAGAGCACATTCTATGAAAGTAAATAGGCACTTTAGCCTTACCTTTGTCTTCGGCTTTCCCGCTGTGATCGCGACCATGTTACTTGGGCTGATAGGAAAAAATTATTTTGATGCGGTTGAAAAAGACATCAGCAGTGAGTTTCAGCGTATTGAAGAAGTGTTTAAACGAACGACCAAAATTGTTACCGCTCTAGATTACAGCTTCTCTAATTACTACAAATCAGGAAACCCTCTTTTCCTTGATCACAATAAGCAGGTGGTTGACGGTATTTGCCGTATTTGGCCTATCGACGTATTACTTCTTGCTGACGGAAAAACCGCAGATATCCCCTCTGTCGATATCGACTATATGTTGGTTGGTCAAGAATCCCTTTGCAATGAAACCAGTGATAGCTATAAAAGTGCGTCAGAGAAAATTGCTCTCGCGCCAATTCTTTCATTTTTGTCCCAGCTTGATGAATATCACAACGGCGTACACTTTATAGATACTCGTGGTTATGTGATCTCTTCGCCAGAAGACTTTGCTAAAGAGCTAGGGAAAGAACTACTTTCGACCATAAAAAGCCGCCCGTATTGGCAAAGAACCGCCAACAATCCAGAACAATTGACTTTAACGGGTCCTGCGTATCGATTTGACTCTCTTGACCGTATGATAAGCATGACGATTCCGGTGTTTCATAAGGGGATACATCAAGGAATGCTTTCTGTTGAGATTGACGCCAGTAAATTGCTTGCGAGTTCGAATGAGCACTTAGCCGGTAGAATCGATATTATTGATACCACCTTGGTTAATCCGGTTGATAGCGCTACTTTCTATCACGCGATACAACTGGAAGGAGTCACCTCTCATCACGCGATGTACTACGAATTAGATTTTGCCAAAGAGGTCGAGCACTTTTTTGTCTACGAGAAAGACAGCCTGATTGTCGCTATCATCGTATATCTATTCTCTGTAACGCTCTTTTTCTTCGTTAACTCCAATATTGAACGTGGTTACTTCAAAGAGCTGGCAGCTAAAGATCCGATGACCGGGCTGCTAAACCGTAGGGGACTGGAAGCTTTTTGGCGCAGTGTGGAGCATGACCAGTTATTCGCCTTGACTGTATTTGACATTGATAATTTCAAGTTGATTAATGATACCTTTGGGCATGACAAAGGGGATGATGTTATTCGCTACATGTCCCGCCAGATAAGTAATAGCATTCGAAGTAGTGATGTCGCAGCAAGGTTTGGTGGTGAAGAGTTTGTCGTTTATCTAAAAGGTGATGATCGTGAAACGTTAATGAGGACATTAGAGCGTGTTAAAAATGCTGTCTGTGCGAACTCAGCTAACATTGTACCTAATGGTTTTACTGTCTCTGGTGGTGTTTGCATTACTGAAGCTGAGCATAACAACCTAAGCTTTGAAGAGATATTCAAACACGCGGATGAAAAGTTGTACGTGGCTAAGACGACAGGTAAAGACCGTATCGTATTTTAACCACGCTATTGAACTTCTATGCTAGAGAAGAAGGGCAACTAACTCACACAGTTTGGCGATGTTCCTCTTGATAACGCTGAAGGCGCTCTACAATAGGTGGCGCTTTCTTGAAAGTACGAATTTCTTTAAATAGTTCGTTCGCTTCAGGGTAGCCTTTACTTAGATAAACAAACCACTGCTTCACTCTATTGGGGTAGTACATGCCTTTGTCCCCTTTTATTTGAAACTCTGAATAGCGTAGCAAAAGTTCGATGACTTTATTCCACGGCATTTTTGGGTGGTTGTGTTTAACGACGTTGCCAAGATTTGGAATGTTGAAAGCGCCACGGCAAACCATCAATGAATCGACGCCAGTGGCTTCTATGCAATCTTGACCATCTTGATAGTTCCAGATTTCCCCATTAGCAATCAAAGGTAGAGACGTTTTTTCTCTTATTTGATTGATGTAATCCCATTTAATTTCGCTGGCTTTATAGCCGCCAACTTTGGTTCTTGCATGCACAGTGAGTTCGTCTGCCTTTGCTTGTTCGATAGCGTCGACAATTTCAAAGCACTCTTCCGGGTGCTCCCAACCCAATCGAATTTTTGCAGATACGGGAATGTGTGCTGGCACCGCATCTCGACAAGACTTCACCACTTGATAGATGAGTTCTGGTTCTTTTAGCAGTGACGCACCGCCATTACTTTTGTTTACCGCTTTTGCAGGGCAACCAAAATTAAGATCAATGCCTTTAGCGCCTAAACTAGCAGCTTGAAAAGCATTCTCGGCCATCCAATTTGGGTGTTGTCCTAGAAGCTGGAGATGGATTGGAACACCAGCCATGGTTTGAGAGCCTTGATGCAATTCAGGGCAAATACGGTGAAAAACATGCGGAGGAAGAAGTTGATCAACTACGCGCACAAATTCCGTCACACAGAGATCGTAATCATTGATCTCTGTGAGAATTTCACGCATTAGATGGTCTAAAACGCCCTCCATAGGGCCAAGTATTACTCGCATTTGCTTTACCGAAACTGAATGGATCGAAAATTAAGACGCGTGATTGTACGGGCAAGTTAAAAGCTTGTCACTATGAGCTAGGTGAATCTGACGTAACAGTTATTTCACCGGTTAGAGGGAAGTAGTTGAGCCTTGGTAAATCTTCGCCTAGCGAGTAACCATCAGTGTAGTAGTAATAGCAGCTTGGATCTGATGTATACCAAGCAACGATCGGTTCTTCTGAAGGGAATACTGAGCTACCGTGATCTCTAACGGTGAGGTCAGTATTCATGAGCGCCCGCCAAAGCCTTGCGCAGTCACTCCCTCTAATTGCAGTCCCCGAATTAATCGGTAGTTGATCAACAGCGATTGGAAAACCAGTCGATGAAGGATAAACGCTGCCTTCACCATAATCGACATCTTGATTAAAATCAGGCTCTCCATCAACAAGCCACTGTGAGTGGTAAAGGTTAACCGCAGTTCGAAAAGAAGAAAAAGCACCTTGAGCTATAGCTTCATGGCTATCGCGTTGGTAATTTAGAAAGCGAGGAGCTGCGGTAACGGCAAGTATGCCTAAAATAACGACGACAGAGACCAGCTCTATCAAAGTAAAACCATTTTGGTGTTGTTTCATAATGTATTCTATATGTAACTAAATATTTCAGTGACTCTTTTACACTTCAAACTTAAATTTTCAAAATGAAATAAGTTTAGTTTGCTGAATTGAACTAAAGATAATGTTTGCGTGGCTACTGGTAGGTGTAATTAATCATAGAGCTATACGAATAATTACTAATTGTTAGCCTTGTGGGTATAATGGAGACAACAGAATTGACCGACTAGTGAAGTAATATGAAGTATCAATTATTGAGTCTTCCTGACTCAATTAACGACGTAACAGCCCAGTTTGTAGAAGGTGCTATATTTGCATCTAACCTTGCAACTAAACCTCTTGATCCAGAGGCTTGGTTACCTATAGCTATTCCTGAAACTGGTCAGGACTTCGTTCCTCAAGTCACCGAGCAAATTAATCGCCAACATAACCTCATTCAGCGAAGTGAATATTTGCTTACAGAAGTGCTTGATGCAGATAATTTTGCTGAACAGCTAGCCGATTTTTCTGAAGGTTTTATGATGGTCTGGCCGACGATTGAAGAACAGTGGCAGGAAACGTCAATCGCAGATGGCACATTACGCATGCTACAAGCAATGTTAACAACATTCATGCTGGCGATTGATGAAGAACAGACAATCGAGCAAATGAAAGCAGCTGGATTAGAAACCCCGCCAACTTTGAATGATCTAGTCGGGCAAGTCGATTTGATGGTGACAGAAGTTGCGCTAGCAGCGGATGAAGCGATGCTCGGAAATAAATCTCAAAGTGTGAATCCGTTTAAGGGCATCGGCCGAAATGATGTTTGCCCGTGTGAAAGTGGTAAAAAGTTTAAACAGTGCTGTGGTAAAAACAGCTAATCGAGACTTGTTGATAGATTAAGCTTGAATGAGCATTAGATTCTCTTTAAGTGATAAAAGCTTAAGCAATAAAAAAGTCGACCTCGTGGTCGACTTTTTCGTTTCTGAACATTATGTGCTAATTGTTAGTCATTCTTCGATTTAACGAATTGAGAAATCACTACAAAACCGAAAGCAACCAAGTTACCCGCGAAGATAATCACTAGCCATTGAGGCATTGAAAGTTCTAAGAACTGCCATACAACCTTGCTGCAGTCGCCGTAGGCCTCAAACATCCACGGAGCCCATTGGTTTAGAGGTGCCCAGCTAGGGAAGGTCACGAACAGGTCACAGGTAGCGAAAGGAGACGGGTTAAACTGGTAGTCAACGTGCTCTAAAGCAAGCATCAACCCTTTATACGCACCTAACCCCCAACCAAGTAGACCTAGCCAACGTGAAATCGGATTATGCGGGGCAATAGCACCAATCATTGCTGCGATGCCGATAGCGAGCATAGCAACGCGCTCGTAGATACACATTACGCAAGGGCCAAGCATCATCACGTGCTGAAAGAAAAGAGCACATGCTTCAAAAAAGACAATAAAAGCCAGCAGTAAAAGCCAAGATAAACGTCCCTTAGAGAAGTCTTTGAGCATTGCAAAAAAGTTCACGAATTTAATCCTGTCAATAAAATAAAAAAGCCCTGATTACTCAGAGCTTTTTATCTTGGATAAGTTTCCTAATCAACTAATATTTTTGATTAGTTAGATGCACCTATTGTGTTTAGCGATAGAAATCCGGGTTAGTGGCCACCGGAGATAACTGGAGCTACCACTTCACCCGTACGGTGAATGATCCAACCTGCATCATAGAACCATGCTGTCATCGGTTCTACGAAGAACACAATACCGGCAAGGCCAACAAGTGCTAATACGAGAGTATATGGCAAAGCCATGATGACCATGCGGCCGTAAGACAGTCGAATTAACGGAGCAAGTGCTGACGTTAATAGGAATAGGAATGCAGCTTGGCCGTTTGGCGTAGCAACAGAAGGTAGGTTGGTACCTGTGTTGATAGCAACAGCAAGCAGATCAAATTGGTCGCGAGTGATGACGCCTTCAACCAGAGCTGTTTTAACTTCGTTGATGTAAACCGTACCGACGAATACGTTGTCTGAAACCATCGACAAGATACCATTGGCTACGTAGAAGAGTGCGAGCTGTGCGCCTTTATCTTCAACGTGAAGTACAGCATCGATTACTGGCTTAAATAGAGCCTGGTCGATGATTACAGCAACAACCGCAAAAAAGACGGCAAGAAGTGCGGTAAATGGCAGTGCTTCTTCAAAAGCTTTACCCATCGAGTGCTCTTCAATTACACCTGTAAACGCTGTAGCTAAGATGATCACTGAAAGGCCAATCAAACCGACTTCAGCGACGTGAAGCGCAAGGCCAACAATAAGCCAAACTGCGATTGCACTCTGAACCCATAGTTTAGCTACATCTTGTTTTGTACGATTTGCGCGTTCTTTGTTGTCAAATTCAACTAAGATTTGGCGAACGTTATTTGGCAGCTCTGCACCGTAGCCAAACACTTTGAATTTCTCGACAAGTGCACAAGTTAAAATACCACAGAAGAAAACAGGCAGTGTAACTGGCAGCATGCGGATAATAAATTCCCCGAACTCCCAACCCGCTTGCTTAGCAATTACTAAGTTTTGTGGTTCACCTACCATGGTCATTACACCACCCAGAGCAGTACCAACACCGGCGTGCATAAGTAGTGAACGTAGGAATGCGCGGTAGTTTTCAAGGTCATCACGAGTTAGCTCAGAGATCTCTTCATCATGAGTATGATCGTGCGCAGACGTTGTGCCCTTACCTGATGCAACCTTGTGGTAGATAGAGTAGAAGCCCACTGCAACGCTAATGACTACGGCGATTACTGTCAGCGCATCTAGGAAGGCAGACAAGAATGCTGCGGCGACACAGAAAGCGACAGAGAGTAGAATTTTGGATTGGATACCGAGCAGGATCTTCGTAAAAATGAACAGAAGTAGTTCTTTCATGAAGTAGATGCCAGCAACCATGAATACTAGTAAGAGTAATACTGGTAGGTTTGCTTGTAGCTCATGATAAACCATTTCTGGTTTAGTCATGCCAATGGCGACGGCTTGAATTGCCAATAAGCCACCGGGTTGGAGAGGGTAGCACTTTAGAGCCATAGCTAGAGTGAAAATAAACTCAACCACTAATAGCCAGCCCGCAACGAATGGGTCAACTAGGAAAAAAACAAACGGGTTGATGATTAAAAAGGAAATGATGGCAAGTTTATACCAATCAGGAGCTTTACCAAGGAAGTTTTTGATAAAAGCGTTTCCGAGAGACATCGGCATGTTAATACTCTTTTATGTTGATTATGAATAGACAAGCAATACAACATTTTGAGAATCGAGCTGTAGGTTTAGTTAAAACCTATAACTAACAGTGACTTAGAAAAACTACATTCCATGTAATGTTCTGTGGTCTTGCCAAGTCACTCCCTTAGAAACTCAAGCACTGCTTATTTTTGAGCGCAACTCTACTCTTAGATAACATTTAGTCAACAGGAAAACCCCTGTAGCACTAAAAATACCTCTTTTTTGTTGAGAAACGCGATCAAAGTAGCGCAAGCATACCACTTAAAATGTGATAAAAACCGACTAGAATCAATATTTCAGCGAAATGATTAAAATTTACAGAATAACGACGGATTATATATGATTATTACAACTTAACATTGCAAATTAATAGATTTAAAAATATGACCAATCTCATTGATTTTAAAAAGAATTTGTTGTGTTAATGGTTTGTTTAAATGATGATTTGTAGTCGCTTGCTATCCAAACCTTGAGTGCAAACGTGTGCTGAACTTTAGAGTTTTAACTCTACTTGGGTTTTGAGTGCGTAAAATTTTTTGGGGGTATTTCCGCAGGGTGTTAACTAGTGGTATGATGAGTAAATTAGAACAAAATAATTAAATTGGATTGAAGTGTAGATGGTCATTAAGGCAAAGAGCCCGGCAGGATTTGCAGAAAAGTATATCATTGAAAGTATTTGGAATGGCCGTTTCGCTCCAGGTTCTATCTTGCCCGCAGAGCGTGAGCTTTCTGAGCTGATTGGTGTTACACGTACTACGCTTCGTGAAGTACTTCAGCGTCTTGCTCGTGATGGTTGGTTGACAATCCAACACGGTAAGCCAACTAAAGTTAATCAGTTTATGGAAACGTCAGGTCTTCATATCCTTGATACATTAATGACGTTGGACGTTGATAACGCAAGTAAAATGGTAGAAGACCTGCTTGCTGCTCGTACTAATATCAGCCCTATCTTTATGCGTTATGCATTCAAAGCAAATAAAGAGGCTTCAGAGCGTACGATTACTAACGTAATTGAATCTTGTGAATCTTTACTTGCGGCACCTACTTGGGATGAATTCTTAGAATCGTCGCCATATGCTGACAAGATCAAACAATCGGTGAAAGAAGACGTAGAAAAAGATGAAGCGAAGCGTCAAACGATCTTAATTGCTAAAACTTTTAACTTCTACGATTACATGCTTTTCCAACGTTTAGCATTCCATTCAGGTAACCAAATTTATGGCCTGATCTTTAATGGTGTTCGAAAATTGTACGACCGTGTTGGTAGCTACTACTTCTCTAACCCAGAAGCTCGTCGTTTAGCCATGGAGTTCTACAAAAACTTGTTTGTTATTTGTGAAAGCGGTGAGCGTGAGAATTTGCCACTTGTGATTCGTAACTACGGTATCGCAAGCGCACAGATTTGGAACGAGATGAAGACAACGTTACCGACAAACTTTACTGAAGACGACAGCTAAGTCTTTTCATTAAACTACTGTTCGGTTGTTTTACTTATTGAGTAAACGACGTAAAGAAAACGAAAAAGCGGCGAGATAATCAAATTATCTCGCCGCTTTTTATTTATTGATAGTTGGTGAGAACGTATCAATAGGCAGTAACTTACCCTGCAAACTCTTCTGAGTCTGGACGGTTAGTAAATTGCACGCCATTTAGAAAATCGCAAAGTAGTTGGTCTTCACATACTTTGTAGTTATTGTTCTCTGGCTTACGGAAGTAGGCACCAATCTCGTACTTACTTAGGCTGATGCCTACCACTTCTAATATATCTAATACATCTTCTGCTTTCATGTTCAACGCAATACGCAGCTTCATGAAAATCATGTTGTTAGTCAGAGCTACTTCAGGTTTAGGTTGAACACCTTCTTTTTTGCCACGCTTAAGATTGATAAAACCATTTAGGAATACCGCTAACTCTTTATCTTTCATCTTAGAGCATGACTTGTCGTTGTCGTCTTTTAGCCAATTAATCACTTGGTCATGAGCAACGGTCACATCAGCTTGCTCGATAGCTTTAATGATCTGTGCATTTTTAAGGTTTAGCGCGTGTTGAATACGACGCAAGATTTCGTTGTTAGTCACTGGGGATTCCTAAAAAGGGTTTGAAGAGTAAAGAGGTGTTGGTTAGCCCGTTATTGTCGGCAAACAAATTTCTACTCTACATAGCATAGTTGACGGCGACTCTAACAGAGAACGCTTATTTTCGGTAGATATAAAAAATCCCCAATGCTTATCAACTCATTCAAGTTAAAAGTGCATTAGGGATTTCGCTATGAGTGCTTGTTATCTGACTGAAGCCAGAGCTACATTACACGCATGCCAGGTTGAGCACCTTCGTGTGGTTCAAGGATCCACAAGTCACTGCCACCAGGACCAGCAGCTAGGATCATGCCTTCAGACATACCAAACTTCATCTTACGAGGTTTAAGGTTTGCTACCATGACAGTTAGTTTGCCTTCTAACTCTTCAGGTTTGTACGCTGACTTGATACCAGAGAATACTTGGCGAGTTTCACCACCGATGTCCAGTTGGAACTTCAGTAGCTTGTTCGCTTTTGGTACTTCTTCACATGAGATAATACGAGCAATACGCATATCGACTGCTGCAAAGGCATCGAATTCAATCTCGTCTGCGATTGGCTCTTTGTCTAGCTCAGTTTGGCTTGCTTGCTCTTTTTCAGCTTCTGCTTTTTCTTTTGCTGCTGCTTCAGCGGCTGCATCTTCTTTAGAAGACTCGATCATTGCTTCCACTTTCTTCGGATCAATACGGCTAAACAGCGCTTTGAACTTAGTGATTTCGTGATCAGTTAGCGGTGTAGCAATCGCTTCCCACGTTAGCTCTTCGTTTAGGAAAGCTTCAGTGCGAGCCGCAAGCTCTGGCATAACGGGTTTCAGGTAAGCCATTAGCACGCGGAATAGGTTAATACCCACAGAAGAAACTTCTTGAAGCTCTTTCTCTTTACCTTCTTCTTTTGCAAGAACCCAAGGTGCTTTTTCGTCGATGTACTGGTTAGCTTTATCAGCTAGTGCAGTAATTTCACGGATAGCGCGGCTGAACTCACGAGTTTCGTACAGCTGACCGATACGCTCTGCAGCAGCAACGAATTCGTTGTAAAGCTCTGGTTCTGCAAATTCAGCAGAAAGCTTGCCTTCGAAACGCTTAGTGATGAAGCCAGCGTTACGAGACGCTAAGTTAACAATCTTGTTTACCACGTCAGCGTTTACACGTTGAGTGAAGTCTTCAAGGTTAAGGTCAAGGTCATCGATACGGCTGTTTAGCTTAGCAGCGTAGTAGTAGCGAAGACACTCAGGGTCTAGGTGATTTAAGTACGTACTTGCTTTGATGAATGTGCCTTTCGACTTAGACATTTTCGCACCGTTCACCGTTACGTAGCCGTGTACGAATACGTTGTTTGGCTTACGGAAACCAGCGCCTTCTAGCATTGCAGGCCAGAATAGGCTGTGGAAGTAAACGATGTCTTTACCGATGAAGTGGTAAAGCTCAGTTGTGCTGTCTTTCTTCCAGTATTCGTCAAAGTTGAGATCGTCGCGCTTGTCACATAGGTTCTTGAAAGAAGCCATGTAGCCAACAGGAGCGTCTAGCCAAACGTAGAAAAATTTGTTTTTCTCGCCTGGGATTTCGAAACCGAAGTAAGGTGCATCACGTGAGATATCCCACTGTTGCAGGCCAGACTCGAACCATTCCTGCATTTTGTTTGCAGTTTCATTCTGTAGAGAACCAGAACGAGTCCACTCTTTAAGCATGCTTTCGAACTGAGGTAGGTCGAAGAAGAAGTGCTCAGAATCTTTCATTACTGGAGTTGCGCCAGAAACCGCTGATTTAGGGTTAATTAGCTCAGTTGGGCTGTATGTCTCACCACAGTTATCACAGTTATCACCATACTGGTCTTCTGACTTACACTTAGGGCAAGTACCTTTTACGAAGCGGTCTGGTAGGAACATCTCTTTCTCAGGGTCGAAAAGCTGAGAAATAGTACGGCTAGAAATGAAGCCGTTCTTTTTAAGTTCTAGATAGATGTGAGAAGCCAGTTCACGGTTCTCTTCGCTATGTGTGCTGTGGTAGTTATCAAAGCTGATATCAAAGCCAGCGAAGTCTTTTTGGTGCTCTTCACTAACAGCAGCGATCATCTCTTCTGGCGTGATACCCATCTGTTGAGCTTTAAGCATAATTGGCGTGCCGTGAGCATCGTCAGCACAGATGAAGTTTACAGTGTTGCCACGTAGACGCTGGTATCGAACCCAGATATCAGCTTGGATATGCTCAAGCATATGGCCAAGGTGAATAGAGCCGTTAGCGTACGGAAGCGCACAAGTTACCAAAAGTTGTCTTGGATCAGTTGCCATACTTAATAATTCGCTTTTTTGATAGGTATAAATTTTGAGAGGTAATACTACTTTATAACGTGTGATACGCCAAGGTATCAGACAAAGGATTCCCCTAGTTTTTTAGGGGTTCAGTCTTCATCTCGTGGGTGATAGCATAAATAAAAAAAGGAGCCCCAATGCGTAACTTTACTTCTAAGCAAGATTTCTGTTCATGGTTGAATGAGTTCGAGTCACCAATCCTCATCCCAGAGTGGGCGCTACACCAAAATATTGTATCGGTTGATCCGCGTGGGTCATTTGTTATTACCTTGCCTTTTGCTGCCAATCAGCTCGCGGTTGAACTGGAACAGTGGATCCACTCCCAGATTGAACAGCAACTTGTTAGCGCTTTTCAGTTTGAAGTAAAAGTGAAGCCGTCTGCGCTAGAAACAACAGTCGCGACACCTTTGAAGGGCGTTAAGAACATTATCGCCGTGACGTCGGCAAAGGGTGGGGTGGGTAAATCGACAACTTCGGTAAACCTTGCGCTTGCGTTATCTAAGTCAGGTTCAAAAGTGGGCTTGTTGGATGCGGATATCTATGGTCCATCTGTGCCGATGATGCTCGGTCAACTGGATGCAAAGCCAGAAGTGCAGAACAACAAATGGATGATGCCAATCGAGGCGCACGGCATTTTTACGCATTCTATTGGCTATCTTGTGTCGAAAGATGATGCTGCAATCTGGCGTGGCCCAATGGCAGCGAAGGCTTTAGGTCAGCTCGTGAATGAAACCGTATGGCCAGAATTGGATTACCTTGTTATCGACATGCCACCGGGTACGGGTGATATTCAGCTAACGCTTTCGCAGCAGATCCCAGTGACGGGCGCGGTTGTGGTGACCACCCCTCAAGATTTGGCATTAGCCGATGCGCGTAAAGGTGTGGCAATGTTTGATAAAGTGAGCGTGCCAGTGGCAGGCTTAGTGGAAAACATGAGCTACCATATCTGTAGCCACTGTGGCGAGAAAGAGCATATCTTTGGCGCTGGTGGCGCGGAAGCCATGTCAGAAGAGTTTTACCTCGATATCTTAGCGCAAATTCCGCTGCACATTGATGTACGGGAAGATATTGATGCAGGTTGCCCAACCGTTATACGTCGTCCAGACAGTGAACACACGCGTCATTACTTAGAGCTTGCTGAGAACGTGGCTGCGAAGATGTTCTGGACTGGTAAGGCGAGACCAGAGGCGATTAACTTCTCGATGGTTGAATAGCAATGGCTGATCACAAAGGTGTGTAAATCATGTTTGGGTGAGATAAACAACGGTTGGATTAGGTGGATAGCCATAGGGGGTGTGCATATAGTTGTATTTAAGTTATTTGAAAGCAAACGATTGTTTTAAGTAAATGTATTGAGATCATCAATTTGACTGCAATTAGCTAACATCGCGACTAGAATCTATATGCTTTAGCCCCTATAATCAGGCGGTTTATCTCTTCCCACCACCAAACCATATCGGGTGCAAATTAATGTCTGATAATAATCAATGTGTCATCGTAGGTATCGCTGGCGCTTCAGCTTCAGGAAAAAGCCTGATCGCGAGTACGATTTATAATGAGCTGCGCGAAAAAGTAGGCGACCATCAAATTGGTGTTATCACGGAAGATTGCTATTACAGCGACCAAAGTCACTTGAGTATGGAAGAGCGAGTTAAAACTAACTACGACCACCCAAATGCACTAGATCATGACCTTTTATGCGAACATCTACAGCAGCTAATGAGTGGCAATGCCGTGGAAGTTCCTGAATACAGCTACACAGAGCACACACGCACTTCTGAAACGACTACACTTACTCCTAAGAAAGTGATCATTTTAGAAGGTATTCTGCTTCTGACAGACCCGCGTCTTCGTAAACTAATGCACGCAAGCGTATTTATGGATACACCGTTGGACATCTGTCTACTACGTCGTGTTAAGCGTGATGTAGAAGAGCGTGGTCGAACAATGGATACGGTACTTAAACAATACCAAGAAACAGTACGCCCAATGTTCATGCAGTTTATCGAGCCTTCAAAACAACATGCAGACATCATCGTTCCTCGTGGTGGTAAAAACCGTATTGCGATTGATGTGCTAAAAGCGCATATTGCGAAGTTGTTGAAGTCTTAATCGAATTAAATTTTGCCTAAGTGACTCACTTAGCTTTATTTTTTACCGAATCAGTGGCACTTTTATAGTGCCACTTTCTTTTGGAATCTAAGCAAGGAATATGCGGATGAAGAAACTACTCATTTTCATAGCTGTACCAGTGTTTGTTGTCGTTGCAGCAATTCTGGCACTAGTGCTGTTAGTGAATCCCAACCAATTTAAGCCATTAATTGTCGAACAAGCCCAAAAACACACAGGCCTAGAGCTCGTGATCGAGGGTGATATCAGTTGGCAATTCTTCCCATCTATTGGCTTCGAACTTGGTCAAACTGAATTACGTAACCCTGAAGGGTTCACTCAACCAAACCTGTTTAAGGTTGATACGGTTGGCGTTGATGTTTCGGTTACTCCGCTATTTAGCAATCAACTAGAGATCGGCAATATCACTCTAGATGGTGCAGAATTTTATTTAGAAACGCTTAAAGATGGTCGCAAGAACATCGATGCGCTCACACAAGTGTCTGCTCCTAAGGAGTCTGAACCTGCAGCGGATACAAGTTCTGAAGCAACACCGGCGCCTCAAGAGCAAACTTCTACAGACACATCTGGCTGGACGATCAATCTTGCAGGTGTAACTGTCTCAAACGCATTGTTTGAGATGGACGACAAGCAAGCAGGTTCATTCACTAAGCTATACGATGTGTCTTTGAGTCTTTCTGAGTTTGCCGTTGATACATGGACGACCGCGACGTTTGCGGCTTCTGGTGAAAACAACCAACAGAAGTTCTCTGCAAATGGCAGTGCTGAATTCAAATTAGCGGAAGGCTTTGCAAGCTACGCATTACGAAATATTGACCTTAATGCGAAGTTCAATGATCCAGCAACGTCGATCGAGTCAGCGAAGATTGGCTTAAATACGTTTGAGTTCGATAAGGTTAACCAACTGACTTATGCGGTGATTGGTAATGCTGCTGGTCTTGACCTTGATCTTAAAGGTGGCGGTGACTTAACTGTCGATAGCGCGATCTCAAAAGTTACACTGAACAAGTTAACATTAGACTCAACATTCAAAGGTGAAACGCTTCCTCAATCACCAATGAAAGTGGATATGCTGTCTGACTTAAGCTTTGATCTAACGAAGAGTCACTTGAGCTTTGTGCTAGCGAAGCTGCAAGCTAACGCTATCGCACTAGACGGTAAAGCGGACATCACTTTATCTGAAATACCAAAGGTTCGTTTTTCTCTTCATAGCCCGAACATCGATTTAGATGAGTTCTTAGGCCTAGGTAATACAGAAGAAACAGCGAGCGCTGCGCCTTCTGATTCTGCTGGTGGCTCAACTTCAAATACTACAGCTTCTTCGACGTCAAGCTCAGGTAGCTCGACTTCAAGTTCAGATAACTCGGCTCCTGCGAAAGAAGTAGAACCTGACCTGTCAGCTCTGAAAACGCTCGATGTGAAAGGTAATATCACAATCGATAAGTTCAAGGCGAACAACGCAAAAATGCAGAACGTGAAAACTGCGTTCTCAGTTAACCGTGGTATCGCAGATCTGATATCGTTTACCTCGAATCTTTACCAAGGCTCTATCTCGGCAACAGCACGATTAGATGCACGCAAGACGCCAGCGACTTACACGGCTAAGAAAAAGATTAAAGGCGTAAAAGTACAACCGTTACTGGTTGACGTAGCGAACAACGATACGCTGGAAGGTACCGGTAATATCGATGTTAACGTTAAAGGTAAGAGCTTGACGCCAACAGGAATCAAGAAGAACTTGGTTGGTACTATTGCGATTAACTTTGAAGATGGTGCGGTTAATGGCATCAACATCGCGCAACTGATTAGAGAAAACTACGCTAAGATCAAAGGCGAAAAAGTCGAAAGCAAAGACGAGTCTCAAAAGACAGATTTTAGTGCAATGAAAGCAACACTCAAGGTTGATAAAGGTTGGGTTTCAACGAATGACTTATCGGCACAATCGCCTCTTTTACGCGTGACAGGTCAAGGTAAAGCAAACTTCATCAATGAAACGGTCGACTTCCTGGTTCGCACGTCAATTGTTGGTTCGCTTGAAGGCCAGGGTGGTAAGAGCATTGATGATCTCAAAGATGTGACGATTCCAATTAAGGTAACCGGCCAGTGGGCTGACCCGAAATTTGGGCTTGTTTTTGATGATGTGTTGAAACAGAAAGCTGAAAAAGAGATTGATCGCGGTATTAAGAAACTTGAAGAAAAATACGGTGACAAGATCAAAGATGAGAAAACTAGAGATGCAGTCAATGGTTTACTCAAAGGCTTGTTTAACTAATCGCTATTTTAAATAAATAGCATATAAATAGCATATAAAAAGCGCCATTCCTTATTACGAGGAATGGCGCTTTTGTTTGGCTGCCGATAATACCCAAGAGAGATTCCCTATGAAGCTCGTCCCTCGCATTAGGGAATGACGATAGGTATTAGTGCCTTGTTCAAGGGCGAGACAGTCTAGTGGTCGTCATCCTCGAGAGGGAAGAGTGACCGAGTCGGGGACCTCTGGTTGGAAGGCTGTTACCAATCCACACCTTGCAGAGCTTTAACACCAGACTCAAAAGCGTGTTTAACGTTACGAACTTCAGACACGGTATCGGCCATGTCCGTTAAAGTACGATGCGCTCCACGGCCTGTGATGATCACTGATTGCATTTTAGGACGGTTACTCAGAGCCTCTACCACTTCATCTAGCTCGATGTAGCCATAGCTTACCATGTACGTCAGCTCATCAAACAGAATTACATCAATCGACTCATCAGCTAGCATGCGTTGGCACTCTTTCCATACGCGCTGTGCGGCTTCAATATCTTTCGCCTTATTTTGAGTTTCCCAAGTAAAGCCTGTACCCATCACTTGGAACTCTACATCGAGTTTTTGAAGAACGTTCTTTTCACCGTTATCCCAGGTTCCCTTTACAAACTGAGCAACGGCACATTTCTTACCGTGACCGACTGCACGTGTAATCGTACCGAAACCTGATGTCGATTTCCCTTTCCCGTTGCCAGTAATAACCAATAACAGTCCTTTCACTTCTTGCGCTGCTGCAACACGTGCATCGACTTGCTCTTTTACTTTCTGTTGTCTTGCTTTGTGGCGTTGTTCTTTGTTGTCTTCGGTCGACATAACAAATCCTTTTAAGTTGTGATTACGCCTATCATAGCCTAACTTAACGATAGCAAAAACCATCGGAAGAACAGGTGATTACGGATGAAAAAGATACTCGTGGTTTGTATGGGGAATATTTGTCGTTCGCCAACAGGTGAAGCGGTGCTGAGAAAGAAAGCTCAGCAGATGGATATTAATGTAACGGTCGACTCCGCTGGGACGATTGGCTTTCATCAAGGCAATGCGCCAGACTCACGTTCAAAATCAGCAGGAGAGAAGCGCGGCTACAGCTTTAAAGGGATTACCTCTCGTAAAGTGGTAGATAATGACTTCGAAGAGTTTGACCTGATACTTGCGGCAGACAAGGCGAATTTAGATGACTTAGTGAGCCAGTGTCCAGTTCACCTCCAATACAAGCTCGCGTTATTTTTGAGTTTTGGAGAGTCACAATATCAAGAAATTCCCGATCCTTATTATGGTGAGGGGAATGGCTTTGAATTAGTGTTGGATTTAATCGAAGAGTCGAGCGAAGCGATACTGCGTTCAATATAGTGTAGAGGCTGTGTTCTTGGTGGGCGATAAAGTATCAAGGTTCATCGATATAAAAAAGGCCGACATTGAATGTCTAATGCCGATCGTTTAAG
>NZ_JBFRTD010000054.1:0-2584 GCF_041473955.1 Vibrio sp. 10N.222.54.E6
CAATTCCGTGTTACGACGAGATAGAAAGCCTTCTATTTCAGATAACTTTTTCTATTCCAAATCACGCGAGTCGCCTACAAATAGCTGACAAATCTCATTAACCCACTACAGAACAATCACTACTACGACTGAAATACTTTGCGTGCGAGAATAGCAAGAGAATCCCCATCTTCGAATTCGCTAAAAACCTTTGATTCAACAACGTTAAACTCCTGCCCCATTGCTTCTTTCATCTTGGCTAAACTTCTCGGATGAAACAATAGACCATGAGTTGTTTCAGGTGCTTGAATTTTTTGCCAGACTAGATGGAAAACGAAACCTCCAGGTAAAAGCAGCTCAGCTTGACGGCGGAAAGATTGGCGCAATTCGGTATCACTTAAATGATGCATTACTTTATTGGAATATACTGCATTATACCTAGCTTCTGTTTCAATTTTTACAGCATCAAGTATTAAGCTAAGTACATCTGGTAGCCGTTTATTGAGAATATTCACGAAAGCTGGTGAATAATCAGAGCCTGTAACTCGAAATTTCTGAGCGAGAATTTCAAGATCATTACCAGGCCCCGAGCCTAACTCTAAAACAGAATCCTCAGGAGAAAGAACCTTTGAGAGCATATGCAATTGCTCAGCAGCATTATATCCATCACACATTTCAGTATATGCCTTCGCATTGTTAACATCGTGATAATAATTCATGCAGACCCCGTCGTTTAAATCATTGTAACTCATATAATTTCCTACAATTTTCTGTATTACTAACTTGCTCTTTTAAACAAATATGCAAATGGTGATTTTGTGTATGGGATCGCACGACCAGATGCTAATATATTTTCTCGTGTCATGATTTCAGGCCTCTTGGGCTTCATATAATCCTTAAGATTTTCGTCGTTGACCTCATACATTCCATTGTCTCGAAGAACGACAGCAATCAACTTAAATCTTGGATCTAAAGCCGCTAAAGCTGCATCTCCGTGGCTAGCGTTAACAAGTAAGATTCCACCTATTCTTAAAAGCTCTCCGCACGGTTCTGAAATAAAGCCTGCATAAAGAGATATTAGTAAGTCGAATTCAACTTCGTTTAACTCCAGTGAGCGATAGTCACCATGGATAAACTGTATATTTGGGTCTGAGTTCCCTTTATGCTCGAAAACTATCTGTTTAACAGTGCATTCATCAGCAAAAAAATTTGAAGCACGTTTATCAAGATCCACATATGTGACATCGTTAAAAACGAATGATGGTGAAATGTCCACATAACTACCAGGATAGAGTACTTTTCGAGGAGTCATAAAAGCACCGATCGCCTTAAACAGCTCCCAGCGATCACCTTTGTGCTTATCCTGCTCCTCCCACAAAGCTAAAGTCTTAGTCATTATTTCTTTCCTCTAGTTCTGTAAGCCAAAAATATTACGACCTGAATCTCTTTTTATTGTTTAAGCTACTAGGATTGTGTGTGGTTAATATATACAAAGACCCTGCGTTGTTTGAGTGCACAGATTGAGATAGTATCGGCTGATATTAAGATCTTGTAAAAGAACTGTAGGTTGTTATCCATGCTTCCAAAAACACCATTGCCACCCTGCTATGTAATCCACGAGCAAGGCGTAAACAGTGAAAGCTCAACCGTGTCAGTAAATCCAGACTATGGTTTGCTCTTTACTACAAAAGGCTCATTTAAAATGGAGCAAAGCTACACTACTCAATCTGTTACTGGCAGCATTACGATTGTCCCCTACGGAGTACCATATCGTTCTGTCGCGGGTTGTAATTTAGACTATTGGCTACTTGGTTTCTCTGCTGAAAGCTATGGTTTGAACGAAATGCAAGAGATAATGCGCCCCTTCGCAGAGGTTCGTTCAGGAGGTGCTCCTGTGGCTCATTTAGATGTTCCAGCTCAACAACGTATAACTTCTTGGTTTGAAGCCTTAAAACAAGAAACCAATATTGAAACAACGATGAGTAATGATGTTCAACGGAGCCTGATTGTATTGATATTAGCAGAAGTCGTTCGTGCGACGACTGTAATAGACAATAAGATCACAAAGTCGCCATTAGTCGGAAAGGCATTACACTATATTCAAAAATACAGTCTTACTCCTATATCCTTAAGTGACGTTGCGTCTGCTGTGGGTCGCACATCTCCCCATGTCGCATCAGTTGTAAAGTCAGAAACAGGTTTTACGGTCGGTATGTGGATCACTTCAGCGCGCCTAGCCAAAGCAGCGCAGCTTCTACAGTACTCAAATATGTCGGTTGAACAGATTACTACGAAAATTGGGTGGCAAGACACAACTCATTTCATCAGGCAGTTCAAAACGTTCTATGGCACAACACCTTCAAAATGGCGTAATAAGCTAAGAGACAAAAGTGAGCATTGAACATGAGTTGTATACTTCATTTAAATAACAAGGAGGTTCGTCTTCAATGACCTTGATTCTTTGTAGCATAAGAAAAGTAGGTCAAACGTCAGGTTAGCGAAGAGTTCCCTGAATGCTTCGTAACTTGTTTCGGGGCAGAAATGAGCTAGAGCTACTACTCTAATTATTCATTAGAACAAATAGCAGCGTACCAATACGATCGCT
>NZ_JBFRTD010000055.1:0-1118 GCF_041473955.1 Vibrio sp. 10N.222.54.E6
AGCGTACCAATACGATCGCTGCCATTTAAGAGCTTACTTTATTACTTGGTACTCATGGGAACAGGGACGTAATACTTTCTTGGGCTATATAAGGGGTTAAAGGAACGTTTTTGTGCCCAAGCAGCGGCCAATGAATACCTAGTCTAGAATAAAGAGTTCCTACTCTCTCGTACTGGCCTTATACCTGAAATTACATTCACTCTCGATGGATATCCTATGCCGAGATTAATATTTCCAGCCTTGAAATTGCAAGGCTTTTGGAATAGGGCTGTAACAAGGGTATTCAGTTTGCAGACCATATTCAAAAATAACCGAAGTTGACATTGCAAATGAAGATGAATAATTATATCGAGTAAACCTTTCAGGATTATTCTTCGCCGTCTTTTCAAGCACTGTCCAGATCATATCTTCAAGAAATTCAGGGTGGCGATTCGGATCGAGTGCCATCAAATCACGCATACAGAACCAGTTATTACCTCCTAGCTCTTGTTGGCGGGTAGCATTGCCGAAATATGCTTCTTGTAGTGCTCGCAGATGAGCTTTCAGAATTTTTGATTCCACGGTGTCCGTCTCGTCAATGTGCTGCAAGAAGTAGGGCAGTTTGGTGATGTCTGCCATTGCTCTTTTAGGCATAGCTAACGTTGCTGTGTCATATTGCTCATGTATCTCGCTCAGCAGTTGAGTGAGCTCGGGAGAGTGGGGTTGAGCTTGCACGCTCGCACAGGTAAGCAGCAGTAATGGTAAGACTGTTTTCATGGTCATTCTCCCTCTAGATACCTGATCATAATACCAGTATTTAGGCGGTGCATAAAGTTCTTTTTTATGCACCTAGTTAAGTATTATTCTTTCGAGTTTTGTGTGTATCTTGGCACCGCAGGATAGGCTTGGTCGGAGGTGACGTATTCCGTCCTTTCGGGTCTAGTGATCTCCTTTTCTACCTGCGACTTGACGGTCAGTTCAATCATCGGCTCAGGTTTGATGATGGGTTTCTGCGCTTCCTCTTGTTGAAGTTTTACATCATCGGTAACCCCATCAAAGCGCGCTTGATTAAAGAGTCCGCCCGTTCCCTTGGTATGCAGCATCTCGGTGCGGGTGTGTGCCACGGTATCGACGGTACT
>NZ_JBFRTD010000056.1:0-1089 GCF_041473955.1 Vibrio sp. 10N.222.54.E6
AGCGTACCAATACGATCGCTACCATTTTAAGAGGATACTTTATTGGGCTGCATAGGGTTAAAGGAACGTTTTTGTGCCCAAGCAGCGGCCAATGAATACCTAGTTTAGAATAAAGACATTTAACCCGTTCCTACTCTCTCGTACTGGCCTTATACCTGAAATTACATTCACTCTCGATGGATATCCTGTGCCGAGATTAATATTTCCAGCCGTTAAATTGTAACGATTTAGGGATAGGGCTGTAGCAAGGGTATTCGGTTTGTAAGCCGTAGTTAATAATCATTGAAATATCAACGCCGAAGGACCCTGCATAGTTTGCTCGTCTGAACTTCTGCGGATCGTTTTTGGCGGTTTTCTCAAGTACCATCCAGATCATATCTTCAAGGAACTCAGGGTGGCGCCTTGGATCGAGTGCCATTGTATCGCGCATACAGAACCAGCTTCCTCCGCCTAGCTGTTTTTGATTATAGGCATTGTCAAAATACGCAGTATGCAAACCTTGCAAGTAAGCGTTTAAGCGTATGGACTCCACGGTGTCCGTCTCGTCAATGTGCTGCAAGAAGTAGGGCAGTTTGGTGATGTCTGCCATTGCTCTAGGGGCGCTAGATAATTTGGGGTTTTCGTACTGCTCGTGTATCTCACTCAGCAGTTGAGTGAGCTCAGGAGAGTGGGGTTGAGCTTGCACGCTCGCACAGGTAAGCAGCAGTAATGGTAAGACTGTTTTCATGGTCATTCTCCCTTTAGATACCTGATCATAATACCAGTATTTAGGCGGTGCATAAAGTTCTTTTTTATGCACCTAGTTAAGTATTATTCTTTCGAATTTTGTGTGTATCTTGGCACCGCAGGATAGGCTTGGTCGGAGGTGACGTATTCCGTCCTTTCGGGTCTAGTGATCTCCTTTTCTACCTGCGAATTGACGGTCATTTCAATCATCGGCTCAGGTTTGAGGATGGGTTTCTGCGCCTCCTCTTGCTGAAGTTTTACCTCATCGGTTACCCCATCAAAGCGCGCTTGATTAAAGAGTCCGCCCGTTTCATTGTTGTGCAGCATAGCCGTGCGGGCAGCAGCCACGGTATCGACGGTACT
>NZ_JBFRTD010000057.1:0-3163 GCF_041473955.1 Vibrio sp. 10N.222.54.E6
ACGCGATGATGCCCATTCTTCCCCACAAAAATGAAACGGACCTATTTATTGCCAGTCACCCTGACTCCCTTACCGATTTTTTAAAAACAGAGCTCGCCAACAACAAGCACATTTACTGCTGTTTCCCGCTCTCGCAGTTTTGCTTCTCGTTTTGTCGCGATCTCAATGCTCGTAAGGTGCTGTCAATCAGCTTCCAAAACGCTCACACCCTCTACCCACCCTTTCAGCGGCCATAATTAAGGGGCTACTATGACCATTCCATCTTTTGAGAGCGCCTTTGGACGCTCACTTGTTTTTCTGTGTTTTTTTATTGCGTTACCCACCCAGGCTTACACTGAGCAAGAGCTCAAAGCCTTTGCCAAGCTTGAGCAAGAAATGACTCAACAACCGGAGGCTTCGAAGGCGGGGTCCACTGACGACATACAAAATAAAGCCCAGGCTTATCGAGAAGAAGCGCTGACTCTCAGCCGCAATGTTCAAGATTTGATAAAAGATGAGAGCCTGTCCCCCTTATTGGGGCGACAAAAGCCCACGCGCCACCCTGACCAAGCCCCAAAAGGGGTAATGGTGTTTGTTTCACTCACCATGCCCAAGACCGCGCTCAAACAGCTTCTGATGCAAAGTGAGCACTTAGGTGTGCCACTGGTGATACGCGGTGTCTTACCTGAAGGTTTTCCGGCCACGGCCAAGCGGATCGAGGCCTTGATACGCTCCCCCAATAAGGCGCCCATTCAAAGCGGCTTTTCCATCAGCCCTGATTGGTTTAAGCAATTTGATATTCATCGCGTACCGGCCTTTGTTTCGGTCAAACAAAACCGCTGCTTACCTAAGCAGCCTTGCAAAGCCAGTGACTACGACATCCTTTACGGCAACATTTCACTTTACCAAGCTCTGGATTACCTCGCGGCCGGGGATGCGCAGCAAAACATTCATCCACTGTTGCGCACGCTCTATGCCCAATAACCCTCTCTCACCCCAACTTTTGATGAGGTGCTCCTTATGCGCATTGACCTCTGGGCTGCGCTCACGCTCAGTTTTTTATCTACTCTCGCTCTTGCCAGCGAACAACACACCTTTACCGAGAGCGCCAATTGGGCGAAACAAACGGCAAGCCAAGCTCTCACGCCTCATGCGCTTCCGCTCAATGTCGATGACTATTGCAAAGACGCCACGTGTCGAAAAGAGATCCGCAGTCCAAAAGAATCCACACTGTCAGACAGTGAGATCAATGCACAAAAAGGGACAGAGTTTGTGACCAATGGATTGGCTCAAGACATCAACGCGAACTTCAATAAAGGTCGACCCGATATTAAAGACGACCCGGCGATGCGCTTTGCCTTACTTGGCCAAGAGAATGCTTTTGAAATCACTCATGGTCTCTCAAATGCCTATGTGGATTGTGAGAGCGGCTCCCAATGCGTCATCGATAACATCACAAAACAATGTCACCGACCGACTCACAACCCGGTCCCGTGTGACAAAGTCCCTGTCGCCTCCGTGGTCACCAGCAAGGTGAGCTACCGTTGTCCATCCGGCTGGACAAAACAAGGGATTGATTGCCAACGCCCCTTCCCACAATGCCGATACAATAATAAACATTATGTGAGGCAAACGGGAGGTGATGGCATTTTCTCATCGTCAGGAACCACGTATTTATGGGGCGGGAAGCAAGTCTCTCCCAATCAAGGCTACACGCTTGGCGAGTTAAAACAGACCTATCACGTTAATTGGCAAGCGAGCGAACACTGGGATAAACGCTACGAGATTTGTCGACCCACCACACAAACGAAAAAAGCCACGCTAAGCTGCTCAAACGGGTTCACCTTATCCGGCGGGAACTGCATCAAGAACACCATGACCTGGCGAACACAATGCCGCCTGATGAACTCGTGCAATGTCACTCATCAGCAATGCATTGAAGGTCGAGCCACCCGCACCATTAATGGTATTCCCACCACGCTCAATTGTTGGAAATATCGGATAGACCATCATTGTAACCGCCCTAATACCTGCGCAAACCTCCCGAAAGACTGTACGACTCAAACTCAACATTGCAGCCTTAAGCAAAATGGGGTGTGCATCGAGCAAGAGGTCACAAAGCGTTGTGTTGAGAAGACATGCCGAGCCACTGATCTGCAATGTGGGGAGCACTCCTTCTGTCTTGACGGGGAGTGTTACGAGGAGGCGCCCAAATTGAATAACAATTTTGATAAGTCCGTTGCGGCACTGGCAGGGCTTGCCGAAGCCGTGAAAGACATCGGCGACCCACCCAAAATATTCACGGGAAAGCCGATGAAATGCAGTAAGAAACTCGCGGGCTTCAACGATTGTTGTAAAGACTCAGGATGGGGGCAAGGATTGGGAGCGAAATGCAGCGAAGCGGAAGAAGCGCTGGGGGAAGCCAAAGAGAAAGGCTTAACCCTGTACGTGGGGCAATACTGCGCCAAGAAAGTGCTGGGTGTCTGCACCCGTAAAAAGCGCAGTTACTGCGTTTACGACAACAAGCTGGCCAAAATCATCCAAGAGCAAGGGTCTCTTCAGCAACTGGGTAAACGGTTAGGCAGTGCTAAAAATCCCACCTGCGCCGCTATTACGCCCGAAGAACTGGGTCAAATCAATTTTGAATACATTGATTTTAAAGAGTTCTACCCGGAAATGCGTGCCAACACCAACCTCCCCAACTTTGATGAAATCAAGAAACGACTTCAAAGTGCCACGGGCGGATAACCGCCTCCACGGAATCAAGGTCTATGATGATGAAAAAACCTCTGCTTTGCGTCATTACCCTAGCGCTGCTGACTCACCTCCATCCAGCTCTTGCTCAAGAAACCCCTCCTGGGTGGCGCTGGTACAACGAGCCAAAGGCAATGCCCGTAACGCCCAAACCTAAGCCGCTACCAAGCAACACTCAAACCACCGTATCAAGCCCTAAAACGTTATCGGCGACCGAACAGATGGCCTGGTTTCACTCTGTGCATATTGAAGCGCAAAACGACGCGGCCATTCATCCCAAAGATAAAGACAAGCTCGCGAAGTTTTTAGCGTTAAATCATTTTATCACGGACCAAACCGACCAATTAGGCATGACCTTTAAAGCGCTGCTGCTCGAAAGACCTGAGTTCTCTTACACCAAAGACCATCCGACAGAGCAAGCGGCAAGACA
>NZ_JBFRTD010000058.1:0-1355 GCF_041473955.1 Vibrio sp. 10N.222.54.E6
AAAATGTCAACTTAGATAATTGGACTCCCCAACCCTAAGTCCTACAATAGTAGGGTTCAAAATAATTTGGAGATTCAAATGAACAAGACGATTGTTGGCGTTGATTTAGCTAAAAAAGTGATCCAAGTTTGTATTTATACAAACAGAAAAGTGCACTCAAATACAGAGATGACACCGAAGGCGTTTACTTGTTGGTTAGTAAATTCAAGGCCTGCCACAATCGTGTTTGAAGCTTGTGGTACTTCGAATTATTGGAAGCAACTCGCTTCTTCTCATGGGCATGATGCTCGTTTAATCTCATCGAGATTAGTTGCTGTGGTCAGACAAAATCAGAAAACTGACAAAAATGATGCTTTGGCGATAGTACAAGCATCACTGTTACCTGATGTGAACTTTATTCAAGGTAAAACAGCCGAACAGCAGCAACTACAATCGATTGTCCGCTTACGAGAACTAAGCATAAGACAAAAAACCGCTTCTAAAAACCAATTGATTGCTTTGTTATCTGAATTAAATATTCAAGTCTCCAACAGAAATGGGGGGTTAAGAGCAACAATTGATGAAACCCTAGAAGACGCAGATAATGGTTTTTCACCTTCGTTTCGTCAGGCAATATCTACTGCCTGGGATCAATATTTATCGCTGGTTGAAGCGATTGATATTTACGACAACTGCCTTGAAGAATCTTTGAATTATCATCCTGAATGTAAGAAGTTACTTAAAATTGAGGGCATCGGTATCCTTAATGCTGTTAACTTATATATCGCGCTCGGGTGTGCTGACATTGGAGCTTTTAGTAAAGGGAAAGCAGCCGCAGCCTGCATAGGGCTCACACCAATACAACATTCAAGTGGGGGGAGAGCTAAAATCGGTTCGATAGGAAGAGGTTTTAAAAATACTCTGTTTCGAAGCCAATTGATTACTGGTGCGATGTCGATCGTAAGCAAGGTTGCCAATCGCCCACCGAAAACAAAAAAAGAAGAGTGGCTAAAAAATTTAATTGAACGTAGAGGTAAGAAGTGTGCTGCGGTAGCGTTGGCAAATAAAAATGTCAGAACAGCATTTGCTATTTTAACTCAAGGTACGGAATATAAAGCTGAACCGTTAGTATCTTAGTAAATTGTCTTAACAGTAAAATGCATAAATTGGATGAAAATCAGTTAGTCAAAGCAGCGGGCATCTGAGAGTCTTGAACTCGTAGCTTAGATTTGCTACTAACTCGCGTAAATATCGTAGAGCCTGAGTTAGCTACTCTTGTTGAGCTCGTACATAAGTGCGCATTTATTTCTGATTTACTGACGATTACTGTTGACAATGGGGAGTCCACATAAGATGCCCACAATGGTGCGGAGAGT
>NZ_JBFRTD010000059.1:0-1657 GCF_041473955.1 Vibrio sp. 10N.222.54.E6
TAGCGTATTCGCATTAGCCCTTTAGGCAACACATGTAAAAGTAAGCGTCGAAGTAACTCGCCCGCATTACAACACATTCTTTGCGTCCCATTGGTTCGATAGTCTTTGTAACTCATCGTGATACGGCCATCCACGTTATAACTTAATTGGTTGGGATTTAACCCGATACGATTGCAATACCGAGATAGATAACCCACTACCGCTGTAGGCTCGTGGAGTACAGGTTTACTGTACACAACCCATCTCTTACTAGCGGCTTCCTCTAATAAATTACTGTGCGTTGCTATCAACTCGCTTACTCGACATAACATCTCTTTCTTAAAGCGAACGGATAAGGCTTTAACCGGAAGCAGGTAACTCTCTTTTCTTGTCGGTTGCCATTGCCGATCTTTTGTAAGCACCCCACTCGGTAGTAGGCAATGAATATGAGTATGTTGACTCAGATTTCTTCCCCAAGTGTGAAGAACCATTAATGCTCCAAGTTGACCGACAAGGTGATGCCGCTCATTAGCAAACGCGCATAATGTTGCCCACACTGAATGAAACAAGCATTGATAAACCACCTTAGGATGCGCTTTAACCAGAGCATTGAACTCGTGAGGTAAGGTAAAAACCATATGATGGTAGGCCACAGGTAAAATATCTTGGCTTCGCTTTGTTAGCCATTGCTGTCTCATCTGCTCTTGGCAATTGGGGCAATGACGGTCTCGACAAGAGCAGTACCAACGCGTTTCATGACCACATTGCTGACAACGCCAGTCGTAGCTGCCCATACGCTCTGTTCGGCAGTCTCTTAAATGGTTAAGCACTTGCCACTGTCTCGGTGTGACTTTGCTTTTATCAAGCTCTTCTAAGCCTTGTGTTAATACGGCTTGGTAAGGAGATAATGCGTTCATTCGCTCTCCTCCCATAGTTGAGCAACTAAGTCGAACTTACTTCCGTCCGAGCTTTCGTTGTGATGACCTATCCAATGGGTGTACCTCAATGTCGTTTTGATATTCGAATGTCCGAGGTAACGCTGAAGAACATTCAAAGGCATGCCCGATTCAAGCTGATGAGTCGCATAAGCGTGCCTCAAGGCGTGTATTCCTCCTAATTTTCTGACGTTTGCCTCTACTTTTGCTGCTTTGAAGCATTTCTGCAGAGAGCTAATACCCAATGGCTTTTCGGGCTCTAGGCTGGGAAACAGCACTACGGTGGGATGATAATGACACCAGTAATTTCGAAGATGATTCAGTTGGCTATCACCCAGTGGAACAAAGCGATCTTTTTTACCTTTACCACAATGAATGTGCAGTCGTTTCGCCGTACCATCAATGTCTTTCACGTACAAGCCTACGACCTCACTGACACGTAGGCCACATCCATAACACATTTCAAGTGCGGTCTGATATTTAAGACTTCGACAATGACTAATGATACTTCTTACTTCCTCGCGATTAAGCAGCTCCGGTATTTTACTGGCGCGTTCAATCGGGGGAACCAGTCGCTCTTCAAATTCTCTATTCAAAACGGCACGATAAAAGAACAAGATGGCATTCAAAGCTTGAGCACAAGTACTACTACTTAAGCTCCGCTCTGTGGTGAGCGTACGTAAATACGCACTAATCTGTTGATCAGTGAGTAAATCGGGGGACAGATCGTAAGTAGTAGATAG
>NZ_JBFRTD010000061.1:0-4231 GCF_041473955.1 Vibrio sp. 10N.222.54.E6
CTTGGCGAGCGATTTCAATTGCCGGTTTACGCCTTCTCTGTTGATGGGCCGGGCCTTCCAGGGTTTGAGGTCCCTATTCCTGTCACACCAGAGATAGGCAAGACCTTTTTCCCAGGCCAGGGAAAAACGGTCATGCCTGCGACCTTCTTAATGAACGTGAACAGCCGTAAGTTCTCACGTCTGAGCATTGGAGACGTACCAGAAAGCACGCTTGCCCAAAGCATTCAGAACGCCCTTAACGATCCGCGAGTGCAGGAGGCTCTCCAATGAAGCGCTCACTTTTCCACCACTTGTCCACCGTTGCGGTGAATAAGCGAGTTATTCCTTTATTTCTCATCAGCTTATCAGGCGTAAGTCACGCCGACACCAACCACTCGCTGGCCCGCTTTTTTGATAACTCAGGGTACAACGCCAACGTCTCAACCCCGACGGCTTACCAAGGGCAATCGGCCAACTACTACACCGGTGGCAGTTTGTTTGTGCGTAATCAAATTGTCGATGCACAGTTGGTCAGCGTCACTGTCCCCTCCATCAGTACCGGGTGCACTGGCATTGATATGTTTATGGGGGGATTTTCACACATCAGCTCAGACCAACTGGTGAAACTGGGCAAAGCCATTATTCATAATGCCCCTCCTTTTATTGTCAACTTAGCCCTGCAAACCTGGGCACCGCAGCTCAAGCAAAACCTGGATAATCTCCAAGCCAGGCTCGACAAATATCTCAATCAATCGGTGAACTCTTGTGAAGCCGCGCAAGCGTCCATCGGTGGACTGGCCGCCTTTGCCGCTCCTGCTACCAAAAAGCATGTCTGCGCGACGCTTGGGACACAAAACAACGCCTTCTCAGATTGGGTTCAAGGGCAGCAGGAATGTGGCGCAGGAGGCAAAGCAGCGGGTCAGCTAAAGGACGCCAAAAAGGATCCAGCCCTGAAAGACATGACCCAAACCAATCACAACGTGGTCTGGTCTGCGATCATGAATAACGCTTTTTTGTCCTCCGACAAAAATCTAGCGCAATTCATGATGAGTTTGTCAGGCTCTTACGTGTACGACAAAGACGGCAATCCGCGTTATTACCCTAGCCTTTTGACCGACAACAACAACCTCGTCAACGTGCTGCTCGAAGGGGGCAAGGCTGACGTTTATCAGTGTCGCAAAACAGGCCCAGATGCGTGCATTACCATTACCAAGCGCAATAACTTATCCATAAGTCAAACTAACGGCATACAAAACCAGATACGCAAACAACTGGAATCGATACTGCAAAAGATAGCCACCGACCAAAGACTCACGCGTCAACAAGAGGGTTTTCTGGAGCTGATTCAAACGCCGGTACTCAAGTTCTTTATTGACGACTTATCCGCCAATCAAACCCCCGATACCAGCAACTACTCGCGAATGATAGCGGTGGAGCTGCTTAATCAGTACCTCGTGAGCATGTTAAATGTTGCCCGCCAATCCTTGGCCAACACCAACAACAGCCAGGATGACATCGCCCTCATCACTCGTGATATCGATAACGCCAAACGCTTTACCGCGGGGCTGGCTGAGAACGCCATTGAGGCGCTCAACAACCGCAATCAACTGATTGACTCGCAAAGAAAGACCACGCAGCAAAGCACAAAAGAAATCAGCACGACCACCAAACCTACCCCGGCTTATGGGAACTGACCTATGATACTCGAATATTACACTTACACTTCCGGCGAAGTGGTCAACAAAGCCTTTAATGCGCTGGCCACTTTTTTTAGAACCAATACCTTTGGGGATTACTTACAGATGTGCATGATGCTGGGGCTTATCACCAGTTTGTTTATCTTCATGCTGTCACGTAACCCCAAAGACCTCATCAAATGGATGGTGGTGTTCTTTGCCGTACCCCTGTTTCTTATCAACATGAAAGCCGACATGCTCATCATTGATAAGACGCAACCGGGTAAGGCTTACAAGGTGGATAATGTCCCTTACCTCGTGGCCGTGCCTACTTACTTTTTCTCTTCTATCATGGTGGGGATGGCCGAAGGTGTGGAAGGCATTTTCACCACCTCCGACGATGAGCGTTATGGTCGTACTGGGATGTTGTTTGGCTCGGAGCTGTATCAGCTCTCAAGACAATCCAGGATTAATGAGCTGGCGCTGCAAAAACTCTGGCGAGACTACTTTCATAACTGCATGATTGGGGATGTGAGAATCAATGGGAAATACACCTGGGATGAACTCTTTACCGCCCCTGATATTTTTGCCTTTTTAGACGGCGTTAGGCAAAGCCCGTTGCGCGCCCTTTATCTTGATGAAGGCGGCGGCCGAAGCACCTACAAGCGATGTGAAGAAGCTTACCCTATCATCAAGCAGCGCTTTGATGATGCCGCCAATAAAAACATGAGCTTGTTAGCGCATCAATTGCTTGGCAAAGACGCGGACCGTTATAAGCCGCAAGTGGTGCAGTCACTCACCCGCAGCTACGACAAATTTTTTAGAATGAGTACCAGCGCGTCCAGCACCATCAAACAAAACATGCTGATGAACGAGCTACGCTACAACCTTGATAGCCTCGACCCAACGCAAGCTGCGCTCAATTACGCTTATACCACCAATAAACTGCAAACCACCTCAATGTGGGCGTCATTAGGTTTGATGGCAAGAGAATACTTGCCGATGCTCCATACCATGATGTTTATGTTGTTCGCGTGCCTAGGCTTCTTTGTGGCCGGGGCCGCGGTCATTCCTGGCTTGACCATGATGGTGTTAAAAAACTATTTTGGGACGTTTGCCTTTTTGGCCACCTGGCCAGCCTTGTTTGCCATCATCAACGGCTTTCAGCTTTGGGGACTGGAATCTCTGTCTACGGATGTCTCGGGTAAGTTCGGGGGGCTAGTGCTTTCCAACGCGAATGCCGCGGATGAGCTTCACAGCCGCTTCGCCTGGATCACGGGTATATTGATGATAGGCGTCCCTATGATAGCCAAAGGCATTTTAAAAGGCGGTCAAGAAGTCATGTCGAGCATGAACTACCAGCTCTCGAGCATGATTAACTCGACCAATGCCAGAGCGAGCGCTGCAGCGTCCACGGGTAATCTGGATTTTGGCAGTATGCAGATTGACAACCACAGCATGAACAACACCCATGCCAATAAGTTTGATACCAATACCCTCGCCAACCAAGGTCACAGCTACACCCAAAACCCAGACGGCTCGGTGACCACACAACACGGAGATGGGCGCACCACCTACGACAGCTCACAAATCACCAGTCGCGGCAACATCAGCGCCAACACGCAAAGCATGCTGCAAGAGAGTGTGGCGAATGCCCGCAGCCAAACGCAGCAAAACCTTGCTCAAACTAGCACCCAACTGGCTCAAACCCTCCAAGGAGGCGCGGCACTGAGCGACCGCTGGCATGATAGTGTGGGTAAAAACCTGGCTTACGGTGAAGGCAGCACCAGTGGCTTTAATACTCAAGTCAGCCAAGGTATGAATGACATGCAAACGGCGGTTGACAGCGTGATTCAACAAACGGGTTGGACGATAGACCAATCAAAAGCTTACCTGCAAAGTGTCTATGGCGGCTTCGAGGGTGGCCTAGGAACAGGCAAAGGGGCATCGCCATTCAATTTGGGCGCCAGTGGCGGCGTGAAATGGTCTGATGATGAGCGTACGGCTTACAGCAATATGAATGCCGAGCAAAAGCAGCAGCTTGAGCAAGCCACGCAGCAATACACCGAAGGGGCCAATGCCGTGACCAGTGCCGGCACGCAGGTGGACAATAAAGACACCCGAACGTCGGTTGAGCAGTTTGCGCATGATTTTGCAATTAATGCCAGCAACACCAAGTCTCTTGGTGTAAGTGCCATGCAAAGCCAATCGGACTTGAACGCCCTCTCGAATACTCAAACGCGCCTCGACTCTGGCAGTGCCAGCTTTACGGCCAACGCGATTCAAGGCTTCCAGAATTACTTGGAAAAAGACATAGGATTAAACCAACCAGACGTCCAACGCCTAATGACCGCTTACCAACCGGAAGATATTGCCGAGGCGAAAGAGCAATGGCAAGACTACACACGCACTGAAGAGTTCACCACCATGGCGGGACTCGATGGTGACACGGCGAAGATTGTGGCAACAATGGAGAAAGCGCATGAAACCACCACCCCAACCCAACAACCAGAACTGACACCCGAGCAAAACAACACGATGGAGAAAGGATGGGCTAGTACCGTCGATACCGTGGC
>NZ_JBFRTD010000062.1:0-3669 GCF_041473955.1 Vibrio sp. 10N.222.54.E6
GCGTCGGGGGTTTTAAAGGACTTTGCGAAGAGGCAGATGCAAGGTGAACTTGGGTTTACAGCCGTGCTGCATACCCACAGCCGACAACGAAACTTGCACCCACACCTGCACATTATTGTGGCGGCAGGCCAATACGACCCATCAAGACAAACGTGGCACAAAGGCAACAAACGTTACCTTTTTAACGCATTTGCTTTAGCCAAAGTCTGGCGAGCAAGAATGCTAGAAGCAATTAATCAGCACCCAACGTTGTGGCTGCCGAGTGGCATTCCCAAACAATGGGTGGTCGATTGTAGGCAGGTTGGTTATGGTCAGGCTGCACTGAGCTATTTAGCTCGCTATCTCTATCGTGGTGTGTTGCCTGATGAAGACATCATCCATATCACCGATGATACGGTCACGTTCCGCTATAAAGAGAGCCAAACCAATACATGGCGAACGCGCACTTTGCCCATCCTTAAGTTCTTGCTGCTCATTTTGCAGCACGTGCTCCCCAAAGGGTTACAGCGAGTAAGAGACTACGGATTTTTACGTGGTCAAGCACACGCCTTAAGAGTTCGTATTCAGCTGTTGCTGTTGAACCTACTCTATATGATGCCGCCAGTACCAGCACCGGTAAGGAGCAAAGCGATGCGAGTATGCCCTTGCTGTGCACATGAGATGGCGTGCGTTGGAGTAAGCCGACCCATGTAGCCGAAAGGCATTTGATAATAAGGAGAATGGCATTAGCGAAATCAGAGGAGATGTGACGACGAAAGAAACGAAAAACAGCTAACTGTTTGATAAGATTGCTATCGCAATCTTATCTTGACCTCGCTCGCCTTGAGAAAAGCCTCAAAGCGATGTGCCCTTCAAATGCAATCGTACAATTTACTTAATAGAGTGGCTTCGGGCTTGTTCAACACTTGGGATTTAGTGTTGGCTGCGCAACACCTTAATCCTTATTCGTTAGCATTATTTTTTCACTATAGATTCGATATCTTCACGATATAAAACCGCCTGCTCTTTATCGTATAATTCACTTACAATAGATTTTATACCCATAGTTATTTCTGAGATATCAAAAGGCGCATTTTTCCGCTTTCCCTTAAACGAATACAAGTAATGAACTCCGTCTTTGTAAAGGATCCTGTCGAACCTTTCAAATTGGATATATGAGCCTTTTTCACTCATAGTGATAACTAAACTTCCCTCTCTATACGGGAGATCTTTTGGTTTACATGTATATGTCGAAAGACGATAACTTTCTTCTGATTCAACTTCAGGGTCTTGATCTTGAATTAACTCAAACGCTTGCTGATATGTTTCTGAGACCAATTCTCTGTCCCAGATAAACAAAGGAATTGCTTGATTGTGATCATCTGCTAACCAGCTATCTAGAGTAGACTTTGCTTTAACAGATTGATTTGCCGCTTGAGATTCAAAGAATGATTGCTTGTATAGTTCGAATTGATGCTCAAAATTCTTTTCTTGGCAGTTAAGCACTAATGGAGATGACTTAAGATTTTCTACTTTGGTTAGATATTCATTATATAGGTCTTCTGATTCTAGAAAGACTAACGTATCTCTTTTTAAGCTAACACCTAGTGCAGTGAAATTCGCACTGCCAATAATAACGACATTAGGTTCAATTAAGTATAGCTTCCAGTGTGTACTATTCGCATAGCGAAAATCCATATAAATATTTAAATTTTCAGACTCTAAGTCTATTAGATTCTCAATATACTTTGGTGAAGAAAATGAATTAATTGTACCAACAATTAATTCCACATTATTTCTAGCTGTCAATCCTTTAACTATTGATTCTGTCCCACTAGCAAATGCGGAGACAATTGTAATTTTGGAGTCGTTAACTGCATCAAAAATTTGTCCCAACTCACTATATTGTTCAATAATTTTCATTTTTACCTCTGAACTGAAAATAATGCTAACGATTAGCTAAGTGGCTAACAAACCTACCACTTCACTCAATTAAAACACCTTAAACACACGACTAAACCAAGCTAAAAATGCCAAGCGTTTGTTAGTCCGTCTTTAGCGCCTTGTTAGCTGATTGCACAATGATACGTGGCATACCAAGATGTTGATTACTTTGACTTTACGCCCAGCGAGCACAAAAACCAAGCCTTACGTTAAAAACTCAAACACAACCCAAAAAAGTGCTTGGCAAAGAAGAGGTAATAGTAAAACTTCAATCCAAAAAGGTCGGCTGAATTTGAAAAGGATGCTTTCGAAGCAGTTAATGAAATGTGCTCATGAGTATGAGAATTTATCTAGCCTCACAACATCCAAGAAACCGCGTCAAAGAACTAAACGAACAAACCACTTCAGTAAACGAATCAGTTTGATTCACCAGAGATACAAACAGTGCCACTGGCGAGATAGTGATTAGCACCATTCTTTCGCATGTGTAGCTAGTGCGGGAATAAATAGATTTAAACCCTTGAAACTTTTACTCCAGCTAACGCCCGCTTAAGTAGTGAGCAACACCATACATAATTAAACACTCTACGCGACGCATAGTAAAAGCGCCACGTGTTGCGAATCTGTCTTGAAGCGTTTGTTATACGAATTTCATCGGCGATTTTTATATAATGTATACACAACTAAGCAGTATATGGACAATATAGATAACAAAATAGTAATGAAGCTAACCCAACTAAGTAACGTTTCGGCTAACTTCTCTTGACTTGATGGTGAGTTGTCATATTTAATTTCATTTTCTATAAGTCTAACCTCATAATCTAATTGAATTTTCATTGCACCATAAGCATTTAAATTAATTATATCTTCGTTTAACTCTAACTCCAGAGGTGACAGTTCTGCTTTGAAATTACCTAATGCTCTTTCACAATAGTATAATTGCTCATCTGAGGTTTTAGCTGCATTATCCATGCATAACTCTAAGAACCCAATAGAGATCAATAATCCATTTTTTTTTGCTAACGCTGTACTTTTCATAGATCGTTGTGCAGATGCCTCACTAGCTTCAGTGATAATATTATCTATATAATACATCCAGCCTCCCATCATTAAAGCTAGTAACAAGGATGAGATGCCAATTCTCCTAAAAGCAGACACTGCAGCCCAGCTAATAACCAATTGAGATTTCTGAGCGAGAGCCTGAACCCCTTCAACTTCTTCATTTACACGGTTAAAAAACATTATTTGTTTCCCTAATTCGTATAACGCTTAAGTATTTATCCGTTGTCGTAGCACAATGGATAAATACCTGTTGGACTTGGCCGCTTCTATCTATGGAGTTTGCTTTTTAGGACTGACTTACGTTCCACTCTTATCATTAAGATTGGTACCCCATCAGCCGTCCATTTTCCACTTCTAGCCACCAATTTATCTACTGCGACTATACCCGTTGCATAATCCTTTTAAAAGCGAACAATGCCCCTCTCTCGCCATAACACAACGATAATTTTATTCATTACAATCAGACAACTAGGTCAGTCGGTGCTCTGAAACGACTATCCTAGGTCTAATATTGAAGCACACGAGTACCATGCTGTTGCTATGGCAGTTCGGACAACAAGGTTTCTCTTTCAGTACTTCCGATTTCTCTACGGGTCGCTTTCGTAAGCTTTGCCTAATTTCCGCTATCGCTTTTACCCGTACAGCATTAGCTAAAAAGCCATAATAGCGTATTCGCATTAGCCC
>NZ_JBFRTD010000063.1:0-893 GCF_041473955.1 Vibrio sp. 10N.222.54.E6
ATACTGCTTTGTCTTTTGCCACCGTATGGGACCTAATGCAGAATACGCCACTAAATTTCTCATCCTTTTAGGATTGCGAGCGTCGTCAGCAAACAGATTATCTTTGGGAGGAATGATTATCGGCTTCAGGAAATTTGCTCGATAATGCGTCCTAGACGTCCTCGGTATCGTCCATTTTATCGGCTGAAACATGGTCTGCATCTATATCAATTTTTTCACACAGTGCCCCTACGGCCCCTCATTCGGTTTATATGTGGATTTGAATGCGGGCTTCTTAAGACCTAGTTGAGATAAGCGCTTAGAAGGAGAGGTATAGTCTGGACAGGCTAGATCTGCGTACCCCATTCTTTTTAATAGATTATCGATGAGACCTTGAAGTTGGCGTAGGGGCTGTTTGAAGACCAGTCTCAAATAATGGCACGCTCTTATTGTGCTATCAGGGTATTTGGGGGATGAGCCTGTTCCATCATAAGTGCGTTGCTCACTCTGCCAATTATCCATAGTGTCGCCTGATAATCAGATATCAATCCGCCCTCGGTCACGCAATATAATTGGTTTGTCGGTAGGTGTTTTTTTGAAGTGTTGACGCCTGGATTGATTGTGTTTGTAAGGTATGATTATGAGAGTGAATACATCAAGGTATGATAAGAATATAGGAAAAGGCTCTCAACTCAAAATTGGCGATTAAATGAGCGCTTCAACAAAGCCGCTCAAGAGCGACAAGAAAACTTTGGCACATTGAGAACCAGAGTCCTGGGCGTTAGACGTTATTTTCAAAGAAGATGAGCAACGTTGTATTTATGCAGTAGGCTCGGTGCTGAAATTAGAATTCAAGGTTATTTTATTTTTGAATATAATTTACATTAACTTATTAAATTATTAACTTATTAATT
>NZ_JBFRTD010000064.1:0-9008 GCF_041473955.1 Vibrio sp. 10N.222.54.E6
GTCCACTCCGCCACTTATTCGATAACCTCGCCTAGTGCGAGGTTTTTTCGAATCTGAAGTAATGAAAGTTTTAGGGGTGTAGCTCCAATTGGCAGAGCAGCGGATTCCAAATCCGCGTGTTGGGAGTTCGAATCTCTCCACCCCTGCCATATTTAAGGCTCTAGCAGAAATGCTAGAGCCTTTTTACTTTCTGAAGCCAATATACGCCATTAGCAGAGCAGCGGATCCCCCGACCTACCAAAATAGCGCATGTTGGGAGTTAAACCTCCACTCCTCCCATATACTAAGCCTCAACAGAAATGCTAGATCCTTTTTGCTTTCTGAATCCAATATACGCTATTAGTAAAGTAGCGGATTCTCCGACTTACTAAAACAGCGCGTGTTGGGAGTCGAAACCTCCAACCTTTCCATATACTAAGCCTCAGGAGAAATGCTGAGGCTTTTTTGCTTTCTATTTGTTCTATTTTTAGTCGACAATTCCTACTTTTAATAAAATCTGGCCTTAAAAGTGTAAGTGCTTACTTATCCCAGCCTCTTTTATAAACAACCAACAGCACAAACTACGCTTCTTTATGAGAACTGTTATCAATATTTTGTTACATTTTAGTCGTTATTACTAAAAGGCAACAAATATGGATATCTCCCGTCGTAAGTTTATTCAATCATCTCTCGCTATATCTGCACTCACTGTACTTCCCGCTTGCTCAATGAAACGGGCGGTTGATGAGCAAGGAAAGTATGTTTATGACCTAACGGCAGAGCCTTCAACCGCTGAAATCGTGACGGGGTTTGAGACTAATATTCTAGGCTTTAATGGTCAGATTCCAGCGCCAACGATTCGGTGTCGCCAGGGGGAGAAGGTAACAATCCGTTTTACCAACAAGCTATCAGAACCGACGACTATTCATTGGCACGGTTTAAGGATTCCTATCGGAATGGATGGAGTACCTTTCTTAAGCCAACCACCGATCATGCCTGGTGAAACATTTATTTATGAATTTACGCCACCAGATGCTGGTACGTTTTGGTATCACCCACATATGAATAGCGTTAAACAGCTTGGTATGGGCTTGGTTGGTCTTATTATCGTAGAGGAGAGTATCCCAGTGCCGTTTGATGAAGAACACGCACTGACGCTTAAGCATTGGCATATAGATAAGAAAGGCCAATGGAAAGATCTAATGATCCCACGACTCAGTGCCCGTATGGGTACGCCAGGAGAGTGGAGTAGCGTTAATGGAATACATGAGCCTGCCTATCAGTTAAAACAACATGCAACGACCAGGCTGCGTATCGCAAATGTCGATAATACGATCACTTACCCTATTGCTGTCGAAGGGGCAGAGGCATGGGTGATTGCCATTGATGGTAACCCTGTAAAAACGCCTTATAAACTGACTCAACATAAAATTGGCCCAGGGATGCGAGTGGATATTGGATTGATAGCACCCAAAGCCGGTGGGCGAGTGAGCGTCCTTCAAATGAAAGGACGCTTTCCTTTCTCTTTGTGTGAGTTCGAGGTTGTAGATTCAACCCTTGTTGAGAATCGCTCTCTACCTTCTTTACCCCTTAATCCTGTGCCCAACTTAGATTTGGTTAATGCAGAAGAAATTGACTTTTTATTTGAATGGGAAGGGGCGGTTTCTCCAGTATCCAAAGATGGAAAATCTATGCCTAAGTTTTGGCTAACTAATAAACGAGCATGGGAGGGGATGAGCAAAGATAATATCCCTGAACCTTTGGCGACTTTAGATCTGGGAAAAACCTATATATTCGATCTAAAGAACGTCACTCAATACCATCATCCTATCCATATTCATGGACATACTTTTACAGTACTCGAACTTGACGGGAAGAAAGTTGAAGAACCTTTCCATACCGATACAGTGTTACTTGGAAAAAATGGCCGAGCTAAAGCTGCATTTGTAGCCGACAACCCTGGCCGCTGGATGTATCACTGTCATGTTATAGAACACATGAAAACGGGTTTGATGGGATATATTGAAGTTAAGTGACACCTGTAACGTTTAATATTTGCGCATGCATTCTTAGTTTCTACCCTCGCTTTTATCGGCGTTAAAGCTAGAATATAGGGATTATTGTTTGGGAGGATTCATGGGTCAGTTATCTATTCTAGGTTTTATCGCCATCGGTGGCGCGTTTGGTGCTTGTTCACGTTACTTGATTTCCGAGTTATGCGTTGTGATGTTAGGGCGTGGTTTTCCTTACGGTACGCTGACTGTTAACGTAATTGGCTCTCTGATTATGGGATTGCTCATCGCCGCGTTTGAAAATGAGATGGTTGCGACGGAGCCGTGGAGACAAATTATCGGTCTTGGTTTCCTTGGAGCCCTGACGACATTTTCTACGTTTTCGATGGATAACGTGCTTCTTATGCAGCAGGGTGCGTTTTTCAAGATGGGGCTCAATGTACTGCTCAATGTGGTTCTCAGTATTTCAGCCGCATGGATCGGCTTCCAACTTCTGATAAAGTCTTAAAACTTTCTTACGATTTGTTAACAACTCGGCTTGGTTTATCCAAGCCGTTTTTATATACTCGATTGTACTTGTCGGAGTGCCATATGGCTGAGACCGTTAACTCGGGATCCGTTGAACCTGATCAGGCTAATACCTGCGAAGGGAACAAGAGTAGATATCTAACTAGAATCCTTCTAGAGATCTATCTCCAGATCACAACTGCATTTTCTTGCTGTGATCCCTCTTGTAGCATCTTATCCGTCAAGCATTTTTATCCCTATAAATAATGGCTAAAAGCCAAGGAAAAATGCTATGTCGAGTCGTAAACAAGCAAGACTGGAAGCGAAGAATTTCATTGATTCTTTATCCGTGCAACCTTATCCAAATTCAAAAAAAGCTTACATCCACGGATCTCGCGAGGACATTCAAGTCCCTGTACGAGAAATATCACTAGCAGATAGCCTTGTTGGTGGTACCAAAAAAGATCCTGTATTCGAACCTAATGCGCCAATTCATGTATACGACACCTCTGGTGTTTATACTGACCCTATGCACGAAATTGACCTTTACAGTGGCCTTCCTAAGTTACGAGAGCAATGGATTGAAGAGCGTGGTGATACAGAACTGTTAGACGATGTAAGTTCTGTCTACACCAAAGAGCGTTTAGAAGATGAAACTCTAGACGACCTTCGTTACGGTAATCTGCCTAGAATTCGTCGCGCCACTGGCGATCAATGTGTTACTCAGCTGCACTATGCTCGTCAGGGGACTATTACTCCTGAGATGGAGTACATTGCGATACGTGAGAACATGGGACGTCAGAAATTTGCTGATGAGCAGCTTAACCACCAACATCCTGGCCATAACTTTGGCGCAAATCTACCGAAAGAAATTACCCCTGAGTTTGTGCGCAAGGAGGTTGCTGAAGGTCGAGCTATTATCCCTTCAAACATCAACCACCCAGAATCAGAACCGATGATTATTGGCCGTAACTTCTTAGTGAAGGTGAACGCTAATATCGGTAACTCTTCAGTAAGCTCTTCGATTGAAGAAGAAGTTGAGAAGTTAGTATGGTCAACTCGCTGGGGTGGCGATACCGTAATGGACCTTTCTACCGGCCGTAATATTCACGAAACTCGCGAATGGATCTTACGTAACAGCCCTGTACCAATCGGTACGGTTCCTATGTATCAAGCCCTTGAAAAAGTGAATGGTGTTGCGGAAGACCTTAACTGGGAAGTGATGCGCGATACTTTGATTGAACAAGCAGAGCAGGGTGTTGATTACTTCACTATCCACGCAGGTTTGTTGCTTCGCTACGTTCCGATGACGGCTAAACGTGTCACTGGCATTGTTTCTCGTGGTGGTTCTATTATCGCGAAATGGTGTCTTGCACATCACCAAGAGAGCTTCCTTTATACTCACTTCCGCGAGATCTGCGAGATTTGTGCGAAGTACGATGTTGCCCTGTCATTGGGTGATGGCCTACGCCCGGGTTCTATTGCAGATGCCAATGATGAGGCTCAATTCTCGGAGTTACGTACTTTAGGTGAGTTGACTAAGGTAGCTTGGGAATACGACGTTCAGGTGATCATTGAAGGTCCAGGACATGTGCCAATGCACCTAATCAAAGAGAATATGGATGAGCAGTTAGAACACTGCCATGAAGCGCCTTTCTATACTTTAGGCCCATTGACGACAGATATTGCCCCTGGTTACGACCATATTACCTCTGGTATTGGTGCGGCCATGATTGGTTGGTACGGCTGTGCGATGCTCTGTTATGTCACACCTAAAGAGCATTTAGGTCTACCAAATAAAGAAGATGTGAAGACCGGCCTGATTACATACAAGTTAGCAGCACACGCAGCGGACCTCGCTAAAGGACATCCGGGCGCACAAATCCGAGACAATGCATTATCAAAGGCACGTTTTGAATTCCGTTGGGAAGACCAATTCAATCTAGCTTTAGATCCTGAAACCGCGCGTTCTTTCCATGATGAAACTCTGCCACAAGAGTCGGGCAAGGTTGCTCACTTCTGCTCAATGTGTGGACCTAAATTCTGCTCGATGAAGATTTCTCAAGAAGTTCGAGAGTATGCGAAAGACACCGAACAAGTAGCCGCGGATCAGGCTATCGAGATTAAGATGCTAGATAACCCGTTGGAAGGGATGCGTCAAAAATCACAAGAGTTCCGTGATACTGGCTCTGAACTTTATCATCCTGCAGTAGCCGCAAAAGAAGCTCAATTAGAGGAATAATGACAGTGAAGATACTCATCCCATCTCAAAATATTGAGTTAACGGGAGAGGTGCAGAACTGTCTATTGGTTGCTAAGCGACAAGGCTTGGCAACTGATGCGGTTGAGTTGGGTGTAAGCCCAACTCAATACTTCTCTATCGTTGATTCTCAGCAGGCGTTATCTATTGGCTTCGCTCATGATCTTGATTCATTGACGGTGTGTCAGCTAGCAGAACTGAACCATGTTGTTGATTACAGCAATTCAGTCGCGCTAGCTGACGTTTGTGATGCCTTTACACAAACTCCGAATACCATTTATATCGGTGTTTCAGATGATTCAGCTGTACTGGATATCTGGTCACACCGGGATGCTAATCGTGCTATCAAGAGTGAAACTACAGCTCATCAGGAGTTAGATAATCGCGGCCACTTTGCTTGGTTACTTACTTTGTTGGCTCTGGAATTCCCATTAGAGGACGCATTAGTTTTAGCTCGCGCATCGTCCAATGTTTCACGTGGAACATGGCCAGCACATTACCAAAACTTTCCAATTCCGGCTCTTGAAGATCAACGATTGAATATAAGCGTTGGTTGGGCTAATCAAGGGACAGTGCTTTCTTTTCCTGAGCTGGGTAAGAATAGTCTAGGTTTATACCCTGTGGTTGATGATGTTGAGTGGATCGAAAGGTTGCTCAAGCTCGGAATTAACACTGTTCAACTACGTATTAAAAACCCGCAGCAAGTGGACTTAGAACAACAAGTCGCGCGATCAATCGAGCTTGGTCGAGAGCATAACGCTCAGGTTTTTATCAATGACTATTGGCAGCTTGCACTCAAGCATGACGCATTTGGTGTTCATTTGGGGCAAGAGGATATTGAAGAGTCAAACCTCTCACAGTTGAGCCAAGCAGGTATCAAGATCGGTCTCTCTACTCATGGCTATTACGAGTTGCTCCGCATTGTTCAAATCAACCCAAGCTATATTGCGCTAGGGCATATCTTCCCAACAACAACTAAACAGATGCCATCAAAGCCTCAAGGTTTAGTTCGTTTATCTCTGTATCAACAGCTGATTGATACTATCCCATACACAGACCAACTCACTGGTTATCCGACGGTTGCTATTGGCGGTATTGACCAATCGACAGCTGAGCAGGTGTGGGAGTGTGGGGTATCGAGTTTGGCGGTGGTACGTGCGATTACATTGGCGGAAGACCCGCAGAAAGTGATCGAATTTTTCGAAAAACTGATGGCACCTAAATCTCCAACTCTTAAGGAAGAGGTTATACAGGAGCCTAGCTATGCTGAGTGACTTTGAATTCATTCGTTATCAACGACAAATTGCGTTACCTGAAGTGGGTGAGCAAGGGCAACGCAACTTACTAAATAGTCATGTGTTGTTGATTGGTTGTGGTGGCTTAGGTAATGCTGCGGCTCTTTACCTGGCTGCTTCTGGTGTTGGAAAGATCGTGCTGGTCGATGATGATTGTGTCGATTCATCGAACCTGCAACGACAGGTCGCGTTCAGGGAAAGTCAGTTAGGTTCGCCTAAGGTTGAAGCTCTCAAGCAACAAGTGAGTGAACTCAATGGTCGCAGCCAAGTAAGAACCATCAATCAACGAATGAGTGAAAGTCAGCTTGAGCTTGAAGTGATGCTAGCTGACTTAGTGTTGGATTGTACTGACAACTTCGAGTCACGCCAGCAGGTTAACCAAGCATGTTTCAGCACGAAGACCCCTTTGATTTCTGGTTCTGCAATTGGCTGGAAAGGCCAATTTATTGTATTTGATTATCAGAATCAGAAAGGGTGCTATCACTGCTTGTTCCCGTTCAGACATCATCCACAAACGACTCGTTGTAGCGATAGCGGCATCATAGGCCCAGTTGTTGGCACCATAGGTAACCTTCAAGCTTTGGCTGCTATTCAACGTCTAGCTCGTGGTGAGTTTCAGGTCGCAACACACCAACTCAAACTGTTCGATGGCCAGACGATGAATTGGCAAAACCTTATGGTCACTCAAGATAGTGAATGTCCTGTGTGCAGTGCGTCTGTAGTTAAGCATTTAGAAGAAGAAATCCAATGAGCCATATAACGATCTCGATAAACGAACAATCAGAACAAGTAGCACACTCATCGTCTCTAGCGGACATTATCCAAGTTCTAGCATTACCCAATCTAGGTTGTGTATTTGCTATCAATAATGCGGTTGTCCCGCGTAGCCAGTGGCAACAAACGGTCGTTAATGAAGGCGACGCTATATCTCTTTTCCAAGCTATTGCAGGGGGCTAACCATGTTAACCATCGCAGATAAAACGTTTCAATCACGTCTGTTCACTGGAACGGGTAAGTTCGCCAATAAGCAATTGATGGCGAGTGCTATTGAGGCTTCAGGTTCGCAATTGGCAACCATGGCGCTGAAGAGAGTTGATATTCGCTCTGAGCAAGACGACATTTTACAACCAATCATTGATGCTGGCGTGAACTTGCTACCGAATACCTCTGGGGCGAAGAGTGCAAAAGATGCCGTCTTTGCTGCGCATTTGGCTCGTGAAGCGCTAGGCACAAACTGGCTTAAACTGGAAATTCACCCAGAACCAAAGTACTTGATGCCAGACCCAATTGAGACGCTTAAAGCCGCTGAGCAACTGGTTAAAGATGGTTTTGTTGTGTTGCCTTACTGCCATGCCGATCCAGTTTTGTGTAAGCGCTTGGAAGAGGTGGGTTGCGCTGCGGTTATGCCGTTAGGTGCGCCTATTGGTTCAAACAAAGGTATCGCTTCGGCAGACTTCTTAGAGATCATTATCGACCAAGCGAATGTCCCTGTGATTGTGGATGCAGGCATAGGCGCGCCATCGCATGCTGCTCGTGCAATGGAAATGGGCGCAGACGCTGTGTTAGTGAATACGGCGATTGCGGCTTCTCAACAACCCGTTGATATGGCGATTGCTTTTAAGCTGGCAGTTGAAGCGGGGCGTATGGCTTACCTTGCTGGGCTTGCAGGAAAAGTATCTCACGCGGTTGCTTCGAGCCCGTTAACTTCATTTCTAGACGAGTAGTGTACCTATGACGTTTGTTGATCGATTTAAACAGCTCAACTGGGATGACATTGGTATGTCTATCTTCAGTAAAACGTCAGCGGATGTTGAACGTGCTCTGAGTAAACCCAAACGTGACTTAGAAGACTTTAAGGCTCTGATCTCTCCGGCGGCAGAACCTTACTTAGAGCAGATGGCACAACAGTCGTTGGCGCTAACTCGTAAGCGATTTGGCAATACAATGTCGCTTTACATTCCTTTGTACCTCTCGAACCTATGTGCGAATGCGTGCACGTATTGTGGCTTCTCAATGGAGAACCGTATCAAACGTCGCACGCTTACTTTGGATGAAATTGATGCCGAAAGTGCGGCTATCAAAAAGATGAAGTTCGATAGCGTTTTGTTAGTCACCGGTGAACATGAAACTAAGGTCGGGATGAATTACTTTCGACAGGTGTTGCCGAATATCAAAAAGCAATTCAACTACCTAGCGATGGAAGTGCAGCCGCTTGATCAACATGATTACGCAGAGCTTAAAACTCTCGGTCTAGATGCTGTTATGGTTTACCAAGAGACTTATCAGCCAAGAACTTACGCTGAGCATCATCTACGTGGCAATAAAATGGATTTTGAATACCGTCTTGAAACCCCAGATCGCTTGGCAAAAGCGGGGATCGATAAGATAGGTATTGGTGCCTTGATTGGTTTGGAAGATTGGCGAACCGACTGCTTTTTTGTTGCTGCTCACTTAGATTACCTAGAGCGCACTTATTGGCAGACTCGCTATTCAATTTCATTCCCGCGTCTTCGTCCGTGTGAGGGGGGAGACTCTAGTGGAGGATTACAGCCTAAATCAGTCATGAACGACAAACAATTGGTTCAGCTTATCTGCGCATATCGACTCTTGAATCCTGAGGTCGAGCTATCCCTTTCTACTCGCGAATCGGCAACCTTTCGCGACAATGTGTTGCCATTGGGGATCACGAGTATGTCTGCGGCTTCTAAAACCCAACCTGGTGGTTATGCTTCGGGTGAAGAAGAGCTTGAGCAGTTTGAGATCAGTGATGAGAGAAGTGCTGCTGATGTCGAGTCGATGATTCGTCAGCGTGGTTTCGACCCGGTGTGGCGAGACTGGCACAGTGCCTATTCTGGTTAATCAACATATTGGTTGATGTTCCACGTGAAACATCGATGTAATGATACAGGCAAATAAAAACGGCTACCCTTGGGTATAATGCCGTTCGGATAAGCA
>NZ_JBFRTD010000065.1:0-1203 GCF_041473955.1 Vibrio sp. 10N.222.54.E6
TCTAATACGATTATTGTATTGTTCTACAACTACGCAAGTCGATGTATACATAGGGAAGTTATAATGATCAAATCAATTAAAATCACCAAAAAGAACTACTTGGATTTTTCAGGTTTTGCTTTAAAACGACTGAGTTCATCGCAAGAAAGTACAAAAAAGAACTTTATAAAGAGCATGATGATTGGCTTTTTTATTGCTGTTTTTTTTATGTCAGTCGCTATAAATATTGGAAGGGTTAACTTTTCTAGTTTTCATTTGCAAACATTTTTAATGACAATGATACTTATTTTTATATTATTTCGGGTTTTATTTATAACTTAATAAAGATAAGGGAATTATCAGTGCCAAATGAAGGTGGTATTATTATTGGTGATAAGACCATTGAGTTAACAGAGGAAGGGATTCATGAAGTGAATCCATTCGGGAGTTGTTTTTACAAATGGGAGGCTGTTGAGTCCGTAGAGGATAACAGTGGAGATGTTTATATTTTTGTGGATAAGCTTGCTGCTTTGATTATTCCTTCTGATTCATTCGAATCTCAGATTGAGGAAGAAAAGCTGGTTTTACTAATAAAGAAATATGCATTGAAGACAAATGATTAAGGCAAGTGAGATAGTGTGTGTTTTCACCCATTAATGCGTTTAGCATAAGGCAAAGCCCTATGTTTTCTGTTAGAAATCTATCAGCTCTGTTTTATCTTGTAGCGCTTCTTCTGCCGGCTTTTTCCTGCGTTGACGGGCGAGAAAGCAGTTTAACTTATGGTTATCAAGCACTAGTATTTGGCTTCATGCAAGTTTTTGCGGCAACGTTTATGTTGACCACTTGGTTCGACACAGCCATAGCGTTGATGTTCCCATGGTTGGCAAATATCTCTTGGGTGCTAAGCTTGTCTAATAACCAAGGGATAAAAGTGAATCCATGGTCAGTCGTAACCTTATGTGCGCTAATCATTTTCTTTTCTCAGCCGCTAGTAATAGTGGCCGGGGGTAACGGGGCTACCTCTATTTTATCTTTAAAGTTACACTCTGGAGCTTATTTATGGGGCGTTGCGTTGATGCTACCTATATTTATTAAGAATAAATAATTAAAGCATAGAAGAATAGGGTCAGGTCTTGTCTTTTTCCATAATACAAAAGGCTTTGTCTCTGGGTTATTAATGCGTCAGCAGAGCCAGCAAAATATCTACTACATGACTAACCATCT
>NZ_JBFRTD010000066.1:0-1527 GCF_041473955.1 Vibrio sp. 10N.222.54.E6
GGAGGGTGCGCTGGGTGCGTGTTTTCATAATAAATATCCTTATTGAGTGATAAATTTATCAAGTACATGGTCAGGATGGAGGGAAAGGGGGCTCCCTCCCACATCCTTAAGAAAACATCGAAGATTTCGCGTACTTCAAACCACGATTACGGCTCACATGTTGCTTCCAATTTTGAGCGCTAATGATGGTGTTCTTAAGCTTCCGATAACGTTTTTTACAAGCATTATTTGAGGTTGGGAGAGTGAGACGATTAACTGACTGAGCTTGTTTTTGAACCGCAACCAAATGAACGCCCTTCCAACAGAAAGGAAATGCAAGGTGCCCAGTAAAAGGCAACAAAGCGGCAAACGCCATGTGTTCACGCCCGACCGTTCCCAGTTCTTTGACGCTGACAAAATCACCTTGTTCAACAAAGTGGCCTAATAAACTCACGGCCTCATCTTCACGACAATATCCGTAGATAATCTGCATCGTTCACACTCCTTGTTAGGACATTGTTTTGTTCTTTTAAAAAACAAAACGATGGGCTCTCTTTCAAGAGCCGTGCTACAAACTGGCTTGAGCATTCTTGTAGTAGAATGCGCACATCCAAAGGATGTGGTGTCTGGTATTCCCAAGTAACTCTATTTCACCACTCAACCAGCGTGCTTAATTGAGTAGAAAAACAGCCTTGGACGTCGCCCCAGAGAGGGCTCCTGAATTTGTTAGGCATATTACGCAGGCCTGCGCCCCTCTGCGGCGCTTTTTGCAATCGTGAAGGCAGCCCACCTTCGAGGCCATCTGAGGTAATAATCCCAGACGGCAATCTCATTCGTTACAGCGACCAATTAGGAAAACGTTTGAGGTGATCTTCTAATCGAAGTTTCCCTTCGCGCTTTTTGGCCCGCTCTGCTCTTTTCGCCGAGAGCGTTAACGTTTTATTCGCCTTTGATGAGAGATTAAAAGCGATACCGACTTCCTTGTTCTCAACCCTACATTCTGATTTAAAATTCATACAAAAGTCTTCCTAAATAGAAAAAACCGAAACGCTCTCGTTTAGACCGAAACATCAATGAGTCATGTAATCGCTCACTGGCGTCTAATTTTGTTGAGTTTGTGACTTACTTATCACTTCTTGAATTTAACATAATCTAAATAATACGCACCAAATTAAGGTGCTGATTTTAAAGAAAATAAATGGGGTTTTAATGTTGGCGCTATTGTTATTAGGCATAATTAATATATTAATTATTTTAATTTCACTCCCTCAATGTGCTATAAATTTTTCTAAGGTTATTTGTTATCTTTTTGTTATTTATCGGTTTTTTATCCGTGCGTATTATTTAGATTATGTAAAGGGAAAAACCACAAGGTTACTTAAAGATTGAAATATCAGGCGACGCTGCGCTATACTTGCTTTAGGTCGTTAAGGTTAAAACACACTACATTGGCTGCTAACCAGTAGTGCCCTATGTAGTGTGTTTTTTCTAAGATTTAGAGTGTGTTAGAGGTGGTACTCTGACCATATAGCACTTGCAAAAAAGCCG
>NZ_JBFRTD010000067.1:0-1436 GCF_041473955.1 Vibrio sp. 10N.222.54.E6
GGAGGGTGCGCTGGGTGCGTTTTTTCATAATAAATATCCTTATTGAGTGATAAATTTATCAAGTGTTTGGTCATGATGGAGTAAAAGACCTCCTTGCCTGAGAAGCTGGGAAGAAGGGTTAGGTTGTCCTAGGCAGACCGTGCAACGTGCAAATTAAACGGCGCGTGGGGAGAAAGGTTAAAATCGACAGGTATAGGCACGCATCATAAAGAAAACAGAGAAGATTTCGCGTACTTCAAACCGCGATTACGACTCACATGTTGCTTCCAATTTTGAGCGCTAATGATGGTGTTCTTAAGCTTCCGATAACGTTTTTTACAAGCATTCTTTGAAGCTGGGAGAGTGAGACGGTTAACTGATTGAACTTGTTTTTGAACCGCAACAAAATGAACACCCTTCCAATAGAAAGGGAATGAAAGGTGTCCAGTAAAAGACAGTAAGGCGGCAAACGCCATGTGTTCACGCCCGACCGTTCCCAGTTCTTTGACGCTGACAAAATCCCCTTGTTCAACAAAGTGGCCTAATACATTCGCCGCCTCATCTGTACGACAATGTCCGTAGATAATCTGCATCGTTCACACTCCTTTTTAGGACATTGTTTTGTTCTTTTAAAAAAGCAAAACAATGGGCTCTCTTTCAAGAGCCGTGCTACAAACTGGCTTGAGCATTCTTGTAGTAGAATGCGCACATCCAAAGGGTGTGGTGTCTGGTATTCCCAAGTAACTCTATTTCACCACTCAACCAGCGTGCTTAATTGAGTAGAAAAACAGCCTTGGACTTCGCCCCAGAGAGGGCTCCTGAATTTGTTAGGCATATTACGCAGGCCTGCGCCCCTCTGCGGCGCTTTTTGCAATCGTGAAGGCAGCCCACCTTCGAGGCCATCTGAAATAAGATCTCAGACGGCAATATCATTCGTTACAGCGACCAATTGGGAAAACGTTTGAGATGATCTTCTAATCGAAGTTTCCCTTCGCGCTTTTTGGCCCGTTCTGCTCTTTTCGCCGATAGCGTTAACGTTTTATTCGCGTTTGCTGAAAGACTAAAAGCGATACCGACTTCCTTGTTATCAACCCTACATTCTGATTTCAAATTCATACAAAATCCTTTTCAATTAAGAAAAACCGAAACGACCGAGTTCAAACTGAAATATCGCTGAACCCTCTAATCGTTCAAAAGTGACCCAGAATTATTAAACTTATTTGCTTTTGTGATGGGCCTCTCAATCTTGCAATTTAACATAACAAATATAATACGCACCAAATTAAGGTGCTGATTTTAAAGAAAATAAATGGGTTTTTAATGTTGGCGCTATTGTTATTAGACATAATTAATATATTAATTATTTTAATTTCACTCCCTCAATGTGCTATAAATTTTTCTAAGGTTATTTGTTATCTTTTTGTTATTTATCGGTTTTTTATCCGTGCGTATTATTT
>NZ_JBFRTD010000068.1:0-6201 GCF_041473955.1 Vibrio sp. 10N.222.54.E6
GCCATTATACGATGCACGCAACACGTAACTCTGTTTGAGCTATTTAACCTTTAGAATATGGTGGAGGGAGACGGATTCGAACCATCGAAGGCAGTGCCGGCAGATTTACAGTCTGCTCCCTTTGGCCACTCGGGAACCCCTCCAAATTTTGAGCTTTCTCTCGCTTACCTTAAAGAAAGGGAGAAAGTGGTGCCGACTACCGGAATCGAACTGGTGACCTACTGATTACAAGTCAGTTGCTCTACCTACTGAGCTAAGTCGGCACAAGTGGGGCGCATTTTATTGAATGATTTTCCACCTTGCAATAGTAAATTGAAAAAAAGTGAAAAATTCTCCTATCAAATTCCTATATACGGCTATTTAGCTCAAGGTTTCTGCCTTTAACCCACATCTAGTACAGGAAGATATTTTATTTATCTATCGCTTGATGTATTTTCCATGCACTTGTTTTGTTATCCACTATAGAGTTTATATGAGCCCATTTATGTCATTTGACCGCGAACGTTGGTCTGAGCTAAGGAATTTAGTTCCGATGACACTTTCTGAGAGCGACTTAAAAGAGCTTCAAGGCATCAATGAAAAGCTCACAATGGAGGAAGCCGTTGAGATCTACCTGCCGCTCTCTCGCCTATTAAATCTCTATGTGGCAGCCAGACAGAATAGAAACTCAGTACTCCATCAATTCCTGGATAAAAACGAGAAAGCACCACCTTTTATCATCGGTATTGCTGGAAGTGTCGCTGTGGGCAAAAGTACAACTGCACGACTGCTTAAAGCCCTACTTTCTCGCTGGGAGAACCACCCAAAAGTTGAGCTAGTCACAACCGATGGCTTCTTATACCCAAATGAGGTGTTAGAAGAAAAAGGATTGATGAGTAAAAAGGGCTTTCCGGAGTCTTACGATATTAAGCGTTTAGTGAACTTTGTTTCGGATGTAAAAGCATGCAAGAGAAATGTCACGGCTCCCGTGTACTCACATCTTACGTACAACATTACTGATGACGTTAAGTGTGTCGACCTACCAGATGTGCTTATTATTGAAGGACTTAATGTCTTGCAAACAGGCATGAACGATCCACACGAGCCACATCGCGTGTTTATTTCAGACTTCCTTGATTTCTCTCTCTATGTTGACGCTGATAGCCAACAAATCAAAGAGTGGTACGTCAATCGCTTTATGAAATTCCGCGATGGTGCGTTTACCAAACCTGGCTCTTACTTTAGTCATTACACAAAATTATCGAACCAAGCGGCACTGGATAAAGCGGAAGGTATCTGGAGTTCAATTAATGGCTTGAACCTAGAACAAAATATCCTTCCTACACGAGAAAGGGCTCACTTGATTCTACGTAAAGGCGCAGATCATATGGTTGAAGAAGTATTACTAAGAAAATAGTAACACCTTAATCGCCTTTTCTTAGCGATATCTCTCCGCCGATATAGCTCTCGATACCATTCTCAGTTTTGAGTAATACAGCACCTTGTTCATCGATGCCTTGAACAACACCTTCAATTTCTCTAGGTCCAATGATCAACCTAACATTGCGACCTAAGAAATTATCAAAGCGATTCCAACGCTCTACAAAATTCGACATCCCTTTCAACTCATAATCAACAAGAGACTTGTCCCAAGCATTGATCAGAGCCTGCGCTAACTGATTGCGATCGGGCACCTTCCCGTCACACACTTCTTTAAGAGAAGTCCACGGTTGACCAATACCTGATGTTGTTGGATCCATGGATAAGTTTAGCCCTAAACCAATCACAATATGAGCAGCGCCACCAGACTGTCCTGACAGCTCTACCAAGATACCAGCAAGCTTCTTGTCATTGTGGTAAAGGTCGTTCGGCCATTTGAGCTTTATACCTTCTACGCCCATCTCTTCCAAAGCTTCAACAACAGCTACACCAACCACAAGGCTCAAGCCCATCGCAGCAGCCATCCCTGCGTCGAGTCTCCAATACATTGAAAGATAGAGGTTTGCACCGAATGGCGATACCCACTCTCGTCCACGACGTCCACGTCCCGCAGCTTGATATTCAGCAATACAGACAGAACCCGATTCTAGGGTGTTAGTACGCTCTAATAGGTGTTGGTTTGTAGAACCTATGATTGGAATCAGTTCAAGAGAAGCATCTCGACTAACAACAGACAATTTGTCTTCGTTAAGCATATCTAAACGGCTAGCTAACTTATAGCCCTTGCCTTGTACTCGGTAGATATCTAAACCCCACCCTTGAATACCTTTAATGTGCTTACTGATAGCCGCTCGTGATACACCAATCATTTCACCTAGATCTTCACCTGAATGAAACTCACCGTCAGCAATACACTTCAATAGTGCAAGCTTGGTACTGTGTTCTCTCATGCCAATGACTCCAAAGCCTTGTCTAGATTTGTCTCGCAGTCTCGTCCCATAAAACGCACTTCATGTTCTAATCGAATATCGAATTTATTCAAGACAGACTGACGCACTCGCTCTGCAAGCTTAAGGATATCCACAGCAGAAGCCTTATCATAATTGATGATAACTAATGCTTGGTTTGGGTGAACTTGAGCACCTCCTTCTGTCACACCTTTGAACTGGCATTGATCAATCAGCCAGCCTGCAGCGACTTTGATCATGTCATTGCTCTCATAGCCGACAATGTTTGGGTATAGAGCGAACAAGCGATCAAAATGATCTTTGGTGATCACAGGGTTTTTGAAGAAGCTGCCCGCATTGCCTTGGACTCTAGGGTCTGGCAACTTACTTGAACGGATAGCGCATACTTCATCAAATATAGTACGAGGAGAGAGCGTATCGGCTGCTAGGCTTTTTAACGGGCCATAGTGATTGCATGGCTCCCACTCTTTCGGCAACGTTAAACCAATCGCAACAACAATCGCTTTATCGTAGAGAGCGTGCTTGAAAATAGAATCTCGGTAACCAAAGAGACACTCTTCTTTGCTCAATCGCTTAACTGTATAAGTATCCAGACACAGGATATCGACATACTCGCATACGTCTTGTAGCTCAACACCATACGCACCAATATTTTGAATCGGAGCCGAACCTGAACAGCCAGGTATCATTGCTAGGTTTTCTAGACCACCGAGCCCTTTATCCACACTCCATTCAACTAAGTGTGGCCAATCTTCCCCCCCACTAACATGCAGTAGGTGATGACTGTCCGTCTCGGTCAACTCAATCCCGGATAATTTATTCACTATGACCAGACCAGCGAAGTGCTCAGTAAAAAGCATATTACTGCCTTTACCCAGTATTAACTTAGGTAAAGCTGACCATTTAGGGTCTCTGTAAACGGAAATTAATTCTTCGATAGTGGTGACTTCAACCAACGTATCACACGTCTGATCTATGGAAAAAGTATGAACATTTTTTAAACTAGCATTGAGATGGAATTGCATGGCGATATTCAATTAACTTACACTGCAGTCATTCTACAGCAGATAAACCAATGGCGCAGTGACTGAATGAACAATGTCATCATTACCCAATTAGACCCAGTAAAGGTTCCCTTAGTTAAACGTTTCTATAAAGAACATTACCCAACGGGAAAAGCCAATAAAAGTGAACTGATCTATTCGTTATTACTGGATAACGAGCTGTGCGGTGTCGTGCGCTTTCGTACAATAGAAAATAATCGCTTACTTACTGGAATGGCGATATCAAAACAACATCGCGGTAAGCAATTAGGTTCCAAACTTATGGATTATTGTGCGCAACATGCACTTACGGAAGACGATTACTGCTTTGCGTACGCTCATCTCACCAATTTTTACGCGCGGCACCTATTCATACAAATAGACCCTAAAGATCTGCCAAATGGTTTAAGAGTTTTATACGAGCGCTACTCGAATAGCGGAAAAGATCTCATTCCTATGCATTATCAGCAAAATTGTTAGAGAATGCCTCGATTATCTAGTATTTGATGCTATCCCTTTGGTAAAATTAAAGGTTCGCAATTTTGCATATTTTTAAGGTAAAACAGTCAATATGATTGCCAGTAGGAATCCATTCATACAGTTGCCAACCATAGCGCAGAATCCTGACAAGTTTGAAGTACTACTATCAGCGCAAGAGTTTCGAACTCGTCTACTTGATGAGATATCTCGCGCAACGACTCGTATTAGTTTAGTCGCTTTGTATCTTGAAGATGATGAGGCTGGCCGTGAAATCCTAACTGCCTTATATGAAGCAAAACAAAAGAATCCAGAATTAGACGTGAGCGTTTGTGTCGATTGGCACCGAGCGCAGCGCGGATTGATTGGCGCAGAGTCTTCTGAAGGCAATGCTGCAATGTATAAAGAGTTTGCAGAAAAATATCAGCACTCTGTACCCGTCTATGGCATTCCAGTTCGCGGCAAAGAAGTCTTTGGCGTATTGCATTTAAAAGGCTTTATCGTCGATGACAGCGTGATATACAGCGGTGCAAGCCTTAACAATATCTACCTGAATTACCATGACCGCTATCGCTTTGATCGTTACCATGTTTTAAACAACGCAGCGCTTGCTGATTCAATGTTTACCTACGTACACGAACAGATGGTTGCGGACAGCGCTGTTTATGACCTGGCTGATAAGAACAAGCCTTCGACCAAAGAACTGAAACCAGCGATTCGTCAGTTTCGTGCATCATTAGCAAGGTCTCAGTATCAATTCGATGCTCAAGAGGTTTCAGCAGACCAAGTTGCTGTAACACCATTAGTTGGTATCGGTAAAAGACGTAACCGTCTGAATCAGGGAATCAATCAACTCGTAGCTCAAGCTAAAGATGAAATCTTTATCTGCACACCTTACTTCAACTTCCCACCTAGCCTAGCTAAAGAAGTGAAGAAAGCGCTTAAGCGTGGCGTAAAGGTCAGCATTGTTGTTGGAGATAAGACAGCGAATGATTTCTTTATCTCGCCAGAAGAAGAGTTTAAAACGATTGGTGGTCTGCCATACCTTTACGAATTGAACTTACGTCGTTTCGCTAAAGCGAATGAGGCTCATATTGCTAGCCGTAATCTATCAATTCGACTTTGGCAACACGATTCTAATAGCTTCCACCTAAAGGGTATTTGGGTAGATAAGCGCTACATGCTACTAACAGGTAATAACCTAAACCCTCGCGCATGGAAGTTGGATCTAGAGAACGGCATCTTTATCCAAGATAACTACCATCACCTAACAGACAAGTTTCAGGCTGAAGTGGATAATATCCTTCAACACACTCAGCTTATCTGTACTTATAAGCAGTTAGATAAGGTAGAGAGCTACCCGTTGGAAGTTCAGAAGTTGATTCGTAAGATCACTCGTGTGAAAGCCGATAGAGTACTTAAGCAAATACTGTAGTCGATGGATTAGAAATACTATTTATCAACGCCTAGCAAACACTAGGCGTTTTTGTATCTACGATATAAATGACTAAATCGTGAAAATCGTTGATAAGTACTACCACCCGAATTCTATCTATTATCTCCTCGAACACATGGCCTTATCTTGGAGAACTTCTCGATCCAAACACCGAAAAAATCACAGAAAATCCAAGATGATTTTAAAAAATCAAAATAGAAACGATCCCGACAATATTGGGCTGTAGAGTGTTGATGCCTGGTTTCAAGAGGAAGCTAGGTTTGGTCAACAGAACACAACTACACGTCTTTGGGGACTCGTGGAACCAGGCCTCGTGTGGTAAAAAACAGCAATTTGAATACGGCTATTTGTTTGGTTCGGTATGCCCCAAAACAAGAATTGGTGAAGCCATAGTAGCTCCTTGGGGCACAAGGGCATAAAGACAAACCAATTAGAGCAGATATCTAAGGCCAGTGAAAAAGGACATCATGCAGTCTTTATTATGGATGGATCTGGCTGGCATACCGATGATATTGCGAGAGAGTTTAATAATTTCGGCACTATTAAGCTTCCTCCCTACTCGTCAGAGCTCAACCCTATAGAGTAAGTTTGGAGTTGGTTGCAACAACATTATCTAGCGAATCAAAGTTTCACTGATTATAACGACATTGTTTCCAAGGTTTGTCGCGCTTGGAATGGATTTCTTGAGTGCAAAGATCGTGTCACAAAAATGAGTAGAAGGGATTGGATAAACCTGATCAGTTAATTTTCCGGATTGGTATAACAGTAAAACACTTTTTTCAAATGTAAAAAAGCCCTGCTATTTCTAGCAGGGCTTCTCTAATAAGTGGCGGAGTGG
>NZ_JBFRTD010000069.1:0-1056 GCF_041473955.1 Vibrio sp. 10N.222.54.E6
ACTGTTTGCCGGACTCAATTTACTTTTTGTTTCCACTTTTTAATAAAAAGTAGAATCAAAAAATGAACAATCATTTCTGATCATTCGAATACAAGACACTTGAATGTGTTTGTTGTGTTTATACCGTTCTTAATAAATAAGAGCAGATAAACATTGAGAACTTTTAAATTTGATTTAAATAACTTCGTTATTTAAATCAGTCAGCTTTCCAAATTGTTAAAGAGCAAGAGTTTTTCAAGTTTTAAACTTTCAAAACCATTTTTAAAAACTCTCTTCAGACTTTTGTCATCAAAGAATATTTAAAGATGGTGGGCGATACCGGGCTCGAACCAGTGACCCCCTGCTTGTAAGGCAGGTGCTCTCCCAACTGAGCTAATCGCCCATGATAGTTTCTTTTGTCTTCACTTTTTAAAAAGTGAAAATAAAAGCCATCCTTACATGGAGAAAGAATGGTGGAGCTATGCGGGATCGAACCGCAGACCTCCTGCGTGCAAGGCAGGCGCTCTCCCAGCTGAGCTATAGCCCCATATTTTATTTCCTTGGGAGGAAATGGTGGGCGATACCGGGCTCGAACCAGTGACCCCCTGCTTGTAAGGCAGGTGCTCTCCCAACTGAGCTAATCGCCCCAAATTTTATTTCCTTGGGAGGAAATGGTGGGTCGTGCAGGATTCGAACCTGCGACCAATTGATTAAAAGTCAACTGCTCTACCAACTGAGCTAACGACCCTTTTTACTTCTTGAAGGAAGTGGTATCCCGTAGGGGAGTCGAACCCCTGTTACCGCCGTGAAAGGGCGGTGTCCTAGGCCTCTAGACGAACGGGACACTGCTAATTTATCTCCACTTTAAAAGTAGAAACAAACTTCGAAGAACCTTGGGAGTTCTTCTTCTCTTTGCTTTTCTAAACCTAATCAATCTGTGTGGACACTCATCGTAAGTATCTTCGTATAAGGAGGTGATCCAGCCCCAGGTTCCCCTAGGGCTACCTTGTTACGACTTCACCCCAGTCATGAACCACAAAGTGGTGAGCGTCCTCCCCGAAAGGTTAAACTACCCAC
>NZ_JBFRTD010000070.1:0-418 GCF_041473955.1 Vibrio sp. 10N.222.54.E6
TCAATTGTGAATCAAACTAAGTTTGATTCGAATACAAGACACTTGAATGTGTTTGTTGTGTTTATCTAATGATAAGATAAACATTGAGAACTTTTAAATTTGATTGAATTACTCGTAAGTAATCAATCAGTCAGCTTTCCAAATTGTTAAAGAGCTTGATTCAAACTAATGAACCATTTTTAAATATTTTCAGATAAAAACACTTAAAGATGGTGGAGCTATGCGGGATCGAACCGCAGACCTCCTGCGTGCAAGGCAGGCGCTCTCCCAGCTGAGCTATAGCCCCATCTTTGTTTCTAGTCGATATTGGTGGGTCTGAGTGGACTCGAACCACCGACCTCCCGCTTATCAGGCGAGCGCTCTAACCAGCTGAGCTACAGACCCAATATCGTCTCTTTTACTTTCTAAACCTAATCAA
>NZ_JBFRTD010000071.1:0-5052 GCF_041473955.1 Vibrio sp. 10N.222.54.E6
TTATTTGGTACTTAACAAATGATGGTCTCTATAGACCTGATGTTGAGACAAGTAATTCCCCTTTAGTTCAGTTGGTAGAACGGCGGACTGTTAATCCGTATGTCGCAAGTTCAAGTCTTGCAAGGGGAGCCACATTCAAGAAAGCCAAGTCGAGAGACTTGGCTTTTTTTCGTTTGAATAAAAGTAACGCAATTCAATAACACATCAGTTCAACATTAAATCTTGATCTTCGAGTAAATAGACTACATTCGCCACCCTCAATAGAGTAATTGCTCTTACCTCTGTTTATTCATTTGACAGCGAAAAATGTTCTTTTGGGGACTTTTTTTTCTTCGTAAATTTAATCTTCATCATGTTTTGATACCTTTCTGATACCTGCACTACACGACTTAGCTTAAGATTCGTGAATGATACACCATACTTATTATTAGATCGCTGCACGGGGAAATATGAAATTAAAAACGCAAGCTTATTTATTATCAGGCATCATTTTGATTGCCTTGCTCGCACTTACGGCTACAGGTTTATGGACCTTAAGAGTTGCTAGCAACATAGACAACAAAGCTCGTGTGACGGAGCTATTTAAAAGTGCATACAGCATTCTTACTGAAGTCGAAAAAATGGCTATTGATGGCACTCTAGAAGAACAACAAGCCAAACAGCTTGCCACTCGCCTACTGCGCAACAATATCTATAAAGACAATGAATATGTATATGTTGCTGATGAAGATATGACTTTTGTCGCAACACCTTTAGATCCGCAACTACACGGAACCAGCTTTAATGATTTTAAAGATGGCGATGGAAATAGCGTTGGCCAACTTATTCAGCGAGCACTTGGCAATAGAACAGGACAAATAGTCGAGTACACCTGGACACAAAAACTCCCCGACGGAAGCATTGAGGAAAAACTGTCCATCGCAGAAAAAACACCTCATTGGGGTTGGGTTGTAGGTACAGGTATCGGCTTCAATGAAGTCAACGCAAGGTTTTGGTCAACAGCACAATGGCAACTGATTTTATGTTTGGCTATTGCTGGTGTCATTCTTTCAAGCTTGATTATCTCAATTAAACGTATGCTATCGCTACTTGGCGGTGAACCCAAAGACGTAAGAGAAGCAGTACAAGCTGTCGCAGAAGGAAAAATTCAAACATCGTTTGAGACTCAAGCTGAGCAAGGCAGTATCTATCACGCTGTACAACAAATGAGTCAATCACTGGCAGAGTTAGTATCAAACCTTAACTCTTCAATGCTAGCGTTAAGAGGCGAATTACAGCGCGTGGAAGATCGTGCAGGTTCTATCGCTCAACTTACTGAAACTCAGCAACAATCAACTGAAATGATCGCAACAGCAATGACTGAGATGGCGTCTTCAGCAAATAATGTTGCCGATTCAGCTGGCGATACAGCTCGTAACACCGACGAGGCAGACAAACAAAGCCAACATACTCAGCTCCTAATCCACAACACAGTAGATAACATTCAAGGCCTAGCAGGACAATTAGGTACAGCCAGTGAAGCTGTCGCTAACCTAGATAACGACGTAAACAATATTGTTAAGGTATTGGACGTTATAGGTGATATTGCAGAACAAACTAACCTATTAGCACTTAACGCTGCTATTGAGGCTGCGCGAGCGGGTGAACAAGGTCGTGGATTTGCAGTAGTGGCGGATGAGGTACGAAATCTTGCTGGTCGAACGCAATCGAGCACCAAAGAGATTCAGTTAATGATCAATAATCTTCAAGAAGGTTCCCGTAACGCCATTCAAACAATGAATGTGTGTGCGGCAACGAGTGAAAGTACTGTAGCAGAGTCTCAGAATGCCTCTGAAGCGCTACAACAGATTGTGATTGCATTAGAGTCTATATCATCAATGAGCCATCAAATCGCAACAGCAGCCGCTGAGCAGACTCAGGTAAGCGATGATATATCGAAGCGTATCAATATGATTGAAGAAAGTGGCAACCAACTGAGCGATGTCGTAACGGAAAGCCATAACAGTACTCAAACTTTAGCTTCCCTTTCTAACGAATTAGAGACTTGGGTAAATAGGTTTGAAGTAAAACACTAAACTCTCGAGAAAAACCTTTAATATAAAAGCACGTTTTCATACGTGCTTTTTTTATTTCAGCGCTCATTCAAAGCAGTTAACCGTAGTTTTGCCATCTTTTAAGGCATGCTAGACCTAGGTTTTTCTACCCAAACGAACAAAAACAACCCACTAAGTATAGAAAAACATCAAACAATACTTTTTTTGCAATTTAATGTTGACCCAGAACGCGAAAACACGTTTAATACACCTCGTCGCCCGGATAGCTCAGTCGGTAGAGCAGAGGATTGAAAATCCTCGTGTCGGTGGTTCGATTCCGCCTCCGGGCACCACAATTTATTTGTTGGTGTCCTTGACAACAACAGTAAAGCACAAAGAAATATCATGTGCCGACTTAGCTCAGTAGGTAGAGCAACTGACTTGTAATCAGTAGGTCACCAGTTCGACTCCGGTAGTCGGCACCATTTCTTTAAAGCTTTAAGAATAATTCCCCTTTAGTTCAGTTGGTAGAACGGCGGACTGTTAATCCGTATGTCGCAAGTTCAAGTCTTGCAAGGGGAGCCAAGTTAATCATTAAGCGTAAGCTTCTTGATACATGATGCCGACTTAGCTCAGTAGGTAGAGCAACTGACTTGTAATCAGTAGGTCACCAGTTCGATTCCGGTAGTCGGCACCATTCTCTTGATTAGAGATAAAACAATCAATTCCCCTTTAGTTCAGTTGGTAGAACGGCGGACTGTTAATCCGTATGTCGCAAGTTCAAGTCTTGCAAGGGGAGCCAATTAAAGAAAGCCGCATCATTGATGCGGCTTTTTTGCATCTAAAGATCCTAGCGTACCTCCATCCCCCTCACCTTTCTAATCGCTCATTCAGTACAGAAACTCTCAGTCTTAATTTTCTTGTAAAACAATTAGGCTTTACTCTTTTGATTTAGCTTTAATCGCCCAACGACATGTCGAAACCTTTCTAGCGAGCTTGCTACTTGTGTTATCTAAGAGTGAACCAACTAAGCGCCAGAATGGCTCTGTTGATGACTTAACCTGGGTGATATACAGTTTCACTCTTTATCGAAACTATCCACTATAATAGCCCCCATAGACGCGGGCATTGATATAACAATGACACGTTTAAACGAGACTATTGGATCGCTTAATAGAGGCAACTTATCCAAACATGTCAGGACCAAAGCAACTACCAACGCCGTCATAGCATAAGCAATAACAATTCTGAAAATAAACACCGGCATGCGCGCAACAACATTTTTTTGAAAGACACTTTCATAAGTATAAAAGCCTAAGAACACAGCTGATAATAAAAATAGCAGCAACAGATTAGCAGTAGGCAAAGTCTCCCCTAACTTCCAGGCTTCTTCGGAAAAAGAAATCGGTACAGCCAAAGCAAAAGATCCTACAAAGATCTGACTGGCATCTTCAAAGTTAAAGCTTAATTTCATAGTTCGCCCCATTAGCTTTTAAGGCTTTATCTATTTGTTAAAATAATCACTAAAATATCACCCGATGATCTTTTTTTGAGTCTATTCTTACCAAGTGAACGATAACGCCCTTCTAGCTTAATATTAGTCGCAATAGCCAAAACATAGCTTGAATTAACCAGCAAGAAATCAATATGTTCAGAGTAAAGTGGTCAACATAACTAATTCATATCGAGTCAACAAACACATCAGAGTAGAAAAGAGACCGGTAAACATCTCCTAAGATACCTGAACCTAGAGCCAGAGAGTCTCGATCTGATTGGATAATAAATATCACTGCACGAATACGAGAAATTCTCTATTTCTTAGCATATGTATCCCACCGGCACCAATTTGGGCCCTTAATCTAGCGACTTTCTCCTTCAACCTGAAATATAGTCCAATTCCCCTTTGAGATACTTTTCAAACAGGGTGCTCAATACAATTAAGAGTGGTTTAAGCTTAATGAATAACAAGAGGATGAAGTCACCTCATTAAGGGCTATAGCGCTCTTAGCAGAAACATCCATGATCGATTCCTAATTACACATCAGAAGTACCCTCTAGATTCACAGAGAAAAACAGAAGTCAGGTATCGTAGACGAAGGGCTGTTAACTAATACTAAAGTGCACTCGCTTGATAAAGCAAACATCTGCGAACGCAGGGCACATAGGATGAGTTGTAAGCCTTATATAACTTCGATATTGAATGGATACAGCTGAGTCAGAACAGTCTCATTAACCTGACTTACAACGTCGCATAGCTCGAGTATTTGAGTGCTAAGCTTAAAGCTATATGCGTTTGTGAAACACATGCTCGTTTCAAATAACAACTGGTGTAGAAAATACAAATAAAAAGACTCTAATCGTAGAGTTAGACTTTCTAATAAATAACAGAATAATGGGACACGTTAACTAGGCGTCATGGGTTACGCGCAAACCTTGTGTAAAAGTCATTCAATGGAAGGGCGAACACTATAATTTAGATGCAAAAAGCCCCGCGATTTCTAGCGAGACTTCTTATAAATGGTGGAGTGCTTGGGGTCGCAGGCGACCGGGACTCGTTGCTCGAAGACAAAATTATCGTATCCAGAAACGACGAAAGCCTAGTCATAAGACTAGGCTTTCTAATAAGTGGCGGAGTGGACGGGACTCGAACCCGCGACCCCCGGCGTGACAGGCCGGTATTCTAACCAACTGAACTACCACTCCGCAGTGTCTATTCAGCATAATGCAATTTAAAGCCTGGCGATGTCCTACTCTCACATGGGGAAGCCCCACACTACCATCGGCGCTATTGTGTTTCACTTCTGAGTTCGGCATGGAATCAGGTGGGTCCACAATGCTATGGTCGCCAAGCAAATTCTGTTGTTAACTCGATAAATCGAATCAACTAAATAGTGGTGCTGATACCCAGACTCGAACTGGGGACCTCACCCTTACCAAGGGTGCGCTCTACCGGGCTGAGCTATATCAGCAGTTCTAGAACCGTTTAAAAACGACTCTAAAAATTTAAAGCCTGGCGATG
>NZ_JBFRTD010000072.1:0-3891 GCF_041473955.1 Vibrio sp. 10N.222.54.E6
ACGCACCCAGCGCACCCTCCTTGTCGGGCTTGGCGTTGCTGTCTCGACACTTCTTATCACTCAGCCCGCTCTGGCTGCCGATATCTTCGCGTCAGGTAAACAAGCCATGAAAGACTCGGCGGGCAAAGGCTCTGCGGTTGAAACCGCGATGCTGGGGACTGGGCTTGCGGGGGCGGTCGTTACTGGACTGATGAGCCGTAACTGGTTTGCGGCCGTTGGCGGGTTCATTGGTGGCTCAGTCTTGTGGAATGTTGGAGCACCACTCGTCGGCTTAGGCTAAGGAGTCACAATGGAAGACCCTCATCAGTTTTTTTCTATTCCAAAACACATGAACAAAGGTCGTCGCTGGCTCGGGTTCCCAGTTGATGAACTCGTGCCTGCCCTCTGCATTTTTGGCCTCTCATTCTGGCTTAAACACGAAATGATAGGGCTGACGTTATCGCTGGCTTGGTTTGGGGGATTACGTTACATCAAAGCGCAATACGGTGACAACATAGTTACCTTGTCACTTTATTGGTGGGGGGCTTCCTTTGTCCATCCCACCCTCTTTAAGCGTACCCCCTCAGCCTGTCGTCGTTACTGGATTTTCTAAGGAGACCCTTCATCATGGATCCGTTTGTTAAACGGGATAAGCTGGCCGTCAAAAGCCTCCTCAATCTTTTTTTGAGTGCAGGCTTTCTTGTTATGCTTATCACTAACCTGGTGTTGGGTTACACCAGTTATCAAGCCCTTACCCATCAAAGCCGAACCCTAGTCCCGCCCACCCTCTCTCAAGCCTTTACGGTTTCGGATGGCGCGGTCGATGAACCTTATCTTGAGCAAATGGCGGATTATCTTCTCTACCTGAAACTCAACATCACGCCGGCAAGCGTTGGACGTCAGTTTGGTCAGTTACTTGAATATTTAGACGAGACAAGCTGGTACAACGTTCAACCTAAGCTGCTTCGAGAAGCCACGGTGGTTAAAAAAGATAACATCAGCAGCCAATTTTCTGTCGAGTTGGTCCGAATTTCTCTCGACACTCTCCAAGTACAACTCTACGGGAAACTCCAAAAGCACGTAGGCCAACGCGCACTAGATCCGGAGATGAAGTGGTATCAAGTCAACTTTAGCTATGACCAAGGCGTCATAGGTTTACTCTCCATTGAAGAAGTCGAGGTCAACACCGATGAATCTTTATGAGCAATCATTCACCCCATCGCAGCAATGGCACCCTTATTTTTTATCCATCGCGCTTTGGGTGGTCTTTTTCATCCCCTCTTTTGCCCTGGCTGAAAATGCCGCCATGGTGAGCTATGAGTTTGACGAAGGCGACACGATCCCCTTGTCACTCTCTTCCATTAACGTGAACCGTTTACTGGTCAACAATGACCGTATTATTTCGATCGTCTGCCCGAAAGGGTTTTGCACCTCAACGGGCAACCAAAAAGACGCTTCCGGCTCCATCACCTTAAAAATTAACCTTCCCTTACCGTTTACCGCGCACCTGACGACAGAGAAAGGGCGATTGTTTGCGCTGTTTATTACCCCCAAAGCTACACCATCTTTGGTCACGGAGTTTGTTTGGTCGCAAAATTACAAAGAGCAGCAAAGCCCGATTGAGCAGGCGGCGGATTATCCCGCCGCCATGACAGCGCTCACCAAAGCCATGATACGTTTTGTCCATGATGGCGCTCCCATTGCTGGTTTTAAACGTCACGACGTTGACCCCAAAACCTTACCCAAAGATGAAGCGTCACTGGCCATCATCCCTCAAACGGTCTTCGTGGGCCGTCATTATTCTGGGGTGGTTTATCAGCTCAAAAATCAAAGCCGCAGTGACATGGCGCTGACCACCGCGCAGTTCTACAGCTATTCCGCACGCTCAGCCGCGCTCGATGCCTATCAATTAAAACCTGGGCAAACTACCACGCTCTATCTCATTACTGGAGGAGGCGCCACCCATGCTCGATAAACAAAAAGACGCCTTGGGCCGTTTTAAGAAACGCGTCTTCAAAGACACCGACGGGGACTTTGAAGACGGCGGCACGATCAATGCCGTGACAAGAAAGCGCAATCGCACCATTACGCTCACGGTATTGCTGATATTGACCGCCCTGGCTTTTGTTGTTTGGCGGTTAACACTGTCTCCCCAAGCGCCAAGCAAGGGCATTCAAGATGTCGGATTTGGCGCTGTCGTCACCGATGATTTTACCGACAAAGACAACCAGTCCGCCCTGACGTTTCAACAAGACAAAATCAACCAAATAGAACAAAGCTTAGCGCGGTTTGAAGGCACATTAAGTCGCTTTGGACAAAGCTTAACCTCTGAGTTAGAGAACATTAAAAAGGCCAATGAGCGCGATACAAAATCGCAACTGACAGAGCTTGAGCAGCAGATGCAACAAAAGCTCGATGAAGTTGACGCGCTCAAGGCGCAGCTTGAGACGCAATTAGCCTCAACCCTCAAGGCAGGCGATCCTTCGACTCAACACGGCATCGAGACCAACCAGGGAGACACCTTTGGCCAATACAAACTGCCCCCAAGACCGGCCATTAATAGCAACATGGATAACGCCAAGGTGAATGAGTTCCAGTACCAAGAGCAAGATGATGTGGCCTTTAGTGGTGATGCCTTTGATAGCTTTGAATTTCACTGGCAAGCCAGTGTCGAGGAGAAACAATCCCGTCGCACGACCGATAACTACGTGCCAACCGGCACCTTTGTGACCGCCGTAATTACCGGCGGCGCTGATGCTAATGGGGGCGTCTCTGGACAAGGGGATACCTCACCGATTGTCTTTCAGACAGTCAATCAGGGGGTCTTACCCAACGGTCAGGCCTCTAAATTGAAGGATTGCACGATCACCGGCGCCGTCTACGGTGAGATCTCATCCAGCCGCGGCGTCGCTCGCACCAGTAGAATGAGCTGCATACAACCCAATGGCGATATTCTCGATATCCCCGTCAATGCGACCGTGTTTAACTTTGGTCGCAATGGTATTCGCGGTACCACCATTTTGAAAAACGGTAAGATCGTTCAAATGGCCGGCATTGCGGGGATCTTGCAAGGCGTAGGGGATGCAGGTAAAGCGCTGGCACAAACCACGACACCGACGGCGCTCGGCCCAAGTCAAAGCATCAACAGCGATAAAATTGGCTTGAATCTGCTTGGCGGCGCCACGGAGAGCGTTGGCAGCAAATTGGCGGACTACTACATCAAACTGGCCGAACTCTATCATCCGATAGTGGAAGTCAATCCTGGTGCCATCGTCAATATTGTCTTTTTGGAAGGCTTTCCATTAGATCCATTGCTGGCCGATGAATACGAAACGCGTATGAATGAGCAGCGTGAGCAAGTCTCCAACAGCAATCAGCTCTTGGATGTCATCACCAACGCCTCCTCTTTTCCACCAACCACTCAAACCGCCCCCATCAACCCATTAGCGCAAAAAATCACCCAACAAGGGTTAAGCCGCGTGGGCTTTGGGCGTGAGGAATCACCATGAATAGGCACGCTTTGTTTTCACTATCGATACTCTTAGGTCTGACCGGTTGTAGCGCGGGCTTTGAGAGCGAATACAGTTGCGCTCAGGTCGGCGGCGTTTCAGGTTGCGTCACCATGAACGAAGTTCGAGACAACGTATACGGTTATACCGGAGGCAGTGGTAACGCCACGGTCTCTTCTCAAGCGCGTCTCGCCCCACCTTCCGCCTTTACCTTACTGCCAAGGCGCAATCGAGAGGGGGAGCCAGAGCGAAGCCAAGAAGACGTTAAAAAACTCACCGTCTTCCCTTTCATCGACAAAGACAATCACTACATCGATACGATGGATGTTTACTTTGTCTTAGACGATAGCCGTTGGTCTGGGCGCCCTGCGCGCGCGATTTGGAAAGATTGATTAGGAAAAAA
>NZ_JBFRTD010000073.1:0-397 GCF_041473955.1 Vibrio sp. 10N.222.54.E6
TAGTCCCATTTATCCCCTGCTGGCAAATCCCCCATGAGGTGGCTTAACGACTGAATTAAATCGTCGTTAGCGCCCCCAAGGACACTGATTTTAAAGCCAAAACCGCGAGAGTGGGGATTGTCGAACACCCGCTCAATGGGATCGTAATCTCGATACGGCAGTTCATGGTGAAGGTGGTTTTGGGCTTGCTTGGCCTCTTGAAATAAGGCGGATAAGCCACTGCGTGAGGAGGAAAACATGGGGGATCCCTTTTTCTATTTTAATGTTAGGGGGCGTGACACAATCTTGGACCGCTTGATGGATTCCCCCCTCATTGAGAGAAGGCTGAGACTGAATGTCGCGCGCCCATGATAAAAATGATGTTTAAGCTTCGTTTCTTTTTTCCTAATCAATCTTT
>NZ_JBFRTD010000074.1:0-201 GCF_041473955.1 Vibrio sp. 10N.222.54.E6
TTGCTTTCGTTGCTCAGCGTCACTTTGATGTCCGCGACCGCACCTTCCGCTACATTAATGCCCGCCGCGCCCGCGCTGTTGGTCACGCCCGTGACTGTTGGCGTGCCATCGTTGTCTTGGATCGTGACTGTGCCACTTTCCGCTGCTTGTTGCGTGCTGGTCTTCGCCGTCACCGTGAAGGTTTCATCGCCTTCGAAGATG
>NZ_JBFRTD010000075.1:0-422 GCF_041473955.1 Vibrio sp. 10N.222.54.E6
CGCGCTGTTGGTCACGCCCGAGACCGTTGGCGTACCATCGTTGTCTTGGATCGTGACTGTGCCCATTTGCGCCGTCGATTGCGTTGGCGTCTTCGCCGTCACCGTGAAGGTTTCATCGCCTTCGAAGATGGTGTCTTGCGTGGTCTGAACTTTCACTGTGAAGTCGGTTTGACCCGCCGGCAAGCTCACTTGGAAGCTGCCGTCTGATGCTACCGCCACGTCTTTCAAGACCGTACCGTTGCTCAACACGATGTCCACTTGGGTGCCCGTGAAGTCGACGTTCTTATCCGCTGTGCCGCTGTTCAGCGTCAGGTCAACCGTGGTCGCCGTTTTGCTTTCGTTGCTCAGCGTCACTTTGATGTCCGCGACCGCACCTTCCGCTACGTTAATGCCCGCCGCGCCCGCGCTGTTGGTCACGCCCG
>NZ_JBFRTD010000076.1:0-805 GCF_041473955.1 Vibrio sp. 10N.222.54.E6
GGTTCTGTCGCAAATATAGTTAGAGCCGTGACAGACCCATCCTACAGATACAATTATACTGCGAGTGCGTAGAATCGCTCAAAGGCCGTCTGCCCTTCAATATCTATCTGCTCTTGTTTTAACATCGTCCACACTTCTCGCCCATGCAAACTGGCCAAGGCTCCTTCCGTTGACTTCCAACCCAGCGCTTGACGTGTTTTTTGCTTCACCCAACGGTGACTCTGCTCAACGATATTGTTCAGATATTTAATGTCCAAAATCTCTACCAAGGAGAGCATAAAATACCCCGTCAACCAGAGCTGTACATTCATCGAATCAATTGCCGCGTAGTTACTCTTACTTCCGTCTATGACGACTCTGCTTGGTAAACCATTTTGTGCAATCGCCTTATTCAGAAAGGCTTTAGCAGCAGCTTCATCACGGTTAGGGCTAAGATAATAATCGATCACTTTCCCAAATTTATCGACGGCTCGGTAGTAGTAGACCCACTGGCCTTTTACTTTGATGTAGGTTTCATCCATTCGCCACGAGTCAGACACGGGCTTCTTTCTACACCTCGCTTTGTGCTCTAATATTGGCGTAAATTTGATAACCCAACGATTAATCGTGGCGTGATCTACAACGACACCGCGCTCTAATTGAATATCTTCAATTTCACGATAACTGAGTTTATAGGCGAGGTAATAACGTACGGTTTCGAGAATAACTTCAGAGGGGAAGTGGCAGCCTTTAAACATTAAGAATCAGTCTCATGAAGAGAAATTAAGCAAATCTTAACTTAATGACTCAAAGTTTGCGACAGAAC
>NZ_JBFRTD010000077.1:0-2968 GCF_041473955.1 Vibrio sp. 10N.222.54.E6
TGCTCAATTACTACTTCTTTTAATAATGCGAAGGTTTACAAAAACCGTAATCACTTTCAAAAACTACTGGATTTTTTTGAGCAGTCTGGAATCGCCTATGAACTAATTCCAGTCGAAGATAAGGAGTAATCGTGTATGGTCACTAAAATCAGTTTACTTGCGGTTGCTTGCGGTTTGGCTGTGTACTTTGCGAGTAACCATTTTGATTTGAGTGTTAATCAGTCGTCAGTTGAACAACTTTCAATTGACCAAGAAACGGCACTCTTAGTTACTAAACCTGAGACTCAAAGTAAGCCAGTACAACTGACGGTTAAGCGCACAGTTGGCAATGGTAGTTTAGAAGCTCCGCAAGCAGTCGAACCAGAACCCATAGCCGATGCTGATTTAGTAATGTCGGAATCCCTAACGAGCTTGCATCTAACGGAATTTAGCGACTACTTGGGTGATGAGCAAGCAAGCGAGCACACAATATTGGCTTTTTACACGGATAGTCGATGGTATGAGTTTTATGAGCGCGTAGGTTATTCGTCAGAAGACATTCACCAGTTGATTGCTTTCCGAAGCCAATATTTGGCAGATAGTAGCCAACTTGGAAAAGAATATTACTATCACAGATGGTCAGATGCGCCTCATAGGGCATTGTCCGATACAGTGGCAGATGAGCTAATGTCCTACTTAGGTAACGGACAAGAACAAGCATTAACACTGAGTAGCACTTTATCCAGTGTGGCTAGTAAATATGGCATTACCACATCGTTAGTTGAAAGAATTGCTAAGACATACCTTCTAGGTTCAATCGGCAGAATGGAAACTACATCAGAACTATTTAACTCATCTTTCGATCCGCAAGTTGACGTAATTAAGCTTGATTCGAACTTTGTCGGCTTTTTGGTAGGGAAAGCGGGTTATACCCAAGAAATAGTTGTCATTGATAAAGGACGTTTAATGGATACATATTCGTCAAACAACAACTAAACAAATTTAAAGGGAAATTATGCCTGATATTTTGATTAACTTGGATGAACAATTGTTTGTTCCAAGCGTGGATGTTTCACTTCTAAGTATGGTGAAACTTGGCAAGTTTACGTGGCCAACAGGTGCAACTTGCGTTACTCAAGAGTGCGATGGTGCATTGCTTTGGTGGAGCGCATCTGTTGATGATGTTACGGCAGCCCGACAAGCGGCAAAACCGGATACTGGTTTGATGCCACTTATTGGCTTAGGCGATCAAGTGTCAATTGATTACTACTTGTCGAATGGTCAAGAAGTGGTAGCGAATGACTGGCAAAAAGCTGTAGTAACGATAGACCAATTCACTAATTCTAAAATTGGAACAAGGGAACAATTATGAAAATCAGTGAACTAGCTTTGCCTGTTCAAGAAAAAGAAACATTTTCTCAGGAGTTTAAAGAGTTCTTATCAGTCCTCAAAGGTTTGGTTGACAAAAAAGGTCTTGATTACCTTGGAGCAGCAGATGACCCGAATTTTGACTTTCAACGAATTAATATGAGTTTCGGGCTTGATGAAGAATCTAAAGTTGATGAGTTAATTCGAGACATACGCGATAACTTAGCAAATAACTACACTGGCGCATACTTTGTAAAAGTTAAAGGTAAGTTTCCTTTAGCTGCTAGGAAGTCACACATTCTGTCTGCTGATTGTTGGTCTGTTGAGTTCTACTTTGCCAAGTCTTGGCAGTTGCAAGAAGACATCCAACCATAGGGGGAATTGGTCGCTATGGGCAAACAAGTAAACAAAGACGTCGCTAAGTTTAACGCCCTTACTATTGCCTCAATGGTGCTTGAAAAAGTCGATATTGATGAGGAGCTAGGCGACTTTCTGGAGAGGGAGGATTTAGCTGAATTTTTGCCACTTATTCAAGACGAAATGAAGCGCTTAACTAAATCTATCGTTAACAGGGCTGAGAATCTAAACGCTAAATATAAAGGCAAGATACCAGACTTTGCTAACACTTCGCTTGAAACAGAAGCAATTCAAGATATTTGCGAAAAAATGTATTAAGGGGATTTTGAAAAATTTAGTCGCATTATTTACATTTATGGAGAAAGTAATACTTAATTTAAAGTACCAATTACAGAAAGCTTTCCTTTGTTCATTCGGTAAGCATATAGATTGCAACGGGGCGAATTTCTGTGGAGCATGTGGCTATAAAGTCAACCCCAACGCTTATCATGGGTTTGTAGCTACGCTTTATGATGGTACTAAGATACAAGTTAATGCAATAAACGAAATGCACGCTAGAAGCCTTGTTATTTACGAGAGCTGCGATGCAATTGATCGTGATACCGGAGAACCGCTATCTCGCACAAAAATCCATCCAGAAAACATTAAATCTATCGCTCTAAAAAGTTAGTTGTAACCCATACCCAAGCTATTACAGATCAATTTACTGACTGTAACGCAATGATTGGAAGTGCTGATAATGATGAGGGGTGGGAACGAAACTTAAAAGCGAATAATTTACCAATAATCGAATAACGAGGGAAAATCGATGGATCTACATCAATTAGCAAAAATGAGTGAAGCTGATATTGCTTCATGGGTTCGTGGTAATACAGGTAAATTTTCGCTGATATCTGACAGTGAGTTAGAAAGCACTATTGATGCCCGTGACCGTTGGGAAGAGCGAGCAACAGAATTAGCTAGTGATGTTGGTACGCTACTCAACATCGATGTTGGTGAGCACACTAGCGCTAATTGTCCTGTACAGAATGCCCTTGATGCTGTTTATCAAGCAACTCAAAAGAAAGCCAAAACCGAGGCACTGAAAGAACGCCTTAGTGGTGTTCTCAATGACGAGCTCATTAACTAGTAGGGGCAAGGTTATGGCATGGGTTATTGAAATAACACAGAGGCTTTCGGTTCGTAACAGTGAAGAGGGGCTAGACAGGTCATACGTTACCGCAATCAAACGATGCGGTACGAATTGCTCAATTACTACTTCTTT
>NZ_JBFRTD010000078.1:0-1411 GCF_041473955.1 Vibrio sp. 10N.222.54.E6
AGGAGATGTGACGACGAAAGAAACGAAAAACAGCTAACTGGTTGATAAGATTGCTATCGCAACCTTATCTTGACCTCGCTCGCCTTGAGAAAAGCCTCAAAGCGATGTGCCCTTCAAGTTCAATCGTACAATTTACTTAATAAAGTGGCTTCGGGCTTGTTCAACACTTGGGATTTAGTGTTGGCTACGCAACACCTTAATCCTTATTCGTTAGGGCTAAATTTCGTAAGCCTCAAACCAACGACATTTAAGGTTTGGCTTTTTGCTCTTTAAAGAAGAGAAATGCTCTTTCGTTGTAAACCTAGCGCAAGACAATACACGTATTTTAGGTAAATCGGCTAAGCACAGTATTGATTTATCCGTTAGGCTCACTGACGTTAAAAACAATGCTTCTAAATTTGGCAATGTACTGATTGGCTGCAAAGATAAGACCTTTTGATTTGTATACATCGTACCTTCAACACCTAAACTTATAAGCTCTGTAAAACCTGATAGGCATTCTAAATTGTTTAGTTTTTTCGCACCCTCAATGAATAGATAGCGCAAATTAGGTAGGCTTGCTAAAACCTCAAAATTTTCAGCCTTGCTGACTCCTGATATTTTAAGCGTTTCCAACTTATTCAAATTAATCAATGGAAGTAGCGTGTCTGAAGATAGCCTCTCAATTTCCAAATATTCTAAGTTTTGCAGTTCTGCTATTTCACTAAGGAATTCAACGTTTACCTGCTTGGCTGACAAACGTGTAATTTGTTGTGAAAATGAACTGATTCCTTTGTGTGATTTCCCTTCACGGTAAAATGAAACCCAACGCCAATCTAACTCAATGTCATTTATGTTGGTGACACAACGAGGCCATTCCGACCAATTCTGATTACACCTATACTTATCATTAATCATATTATTTTCGACCAAACTAATACTGAGCCCTAACGAATGACATGGATTCCCCCTACCGAGGATCTGCCACACTTATGTGGTACTTAAATGCATCGGAGGCACCATGTCTGATTATTCTTATTTCTGCGGTATCGACCTAGCTAAAAACCACTTCAGTCTTCATGCCGTAGACCAAAATGGTAAGGTCATACTTCATAAGTCGGTAACTCGCTCTAAACTACTGACTACAATAGCAAATATGCCACTCATGCGTATAGGCGTTGAAGCGTGTGGTGGTGCACATTATTGGGCCAGAACACTCAATCAACGAGTACATGACGCTAGTACCTCACCGACGACACAGTCACCTTTAGCGATAAAAAAGTAAGACCAATACATGGCATGTTTCGGAATGAGCCGACCCACCTAGCTGAAAAGGCATCGATAATATGAATAATGGCATTAGCGAAATCAGAGTAGATGTGACGACGAAAGAAACGAAAAACAGCTAACTATTTGATAAGATTGCTATCGC
>NZ_JBFRTD010000079.1:0-332 GCF_041473955.1 Vibrio sp. 10N.222.54.E6
CATGATACGAATGCGCTATTAGGTACAGAATCACCGAATGCTCGACTAAGTATCTCTTTTTGACATTTTAAGAACGTTTCTACATTCTCAACGCTGTATTCAAAGCCTTCTGATTTGTTGTGTAAATCTAAAAAAACAGATTCCACAGACACGTTTTGTTCGTTCTGTACGGCTTGAATGGCGGCTTCTGTACGCGATTGTTCGGGTAGGTCATCATCGATATTCGACACGGCTATATATACACCTTCAAAACGCTCAGTTTGCCATTGTTTGGCCGCTAACTGTTGCGCCTCTTCACTTTTACACCAGTCGTTAAATGCAAGCCTTTCAGC
>NZ_JBFRTD010000080.1:0-512 GCF_041473955.1 Vibrio sp. 10N.222.54.E6
TTAAATGCAAGCCTTTCAGCTTCTCGACTTTTGCGCCACTCTTCGTGTGATTGTTCCATTTATTCCCTCTACTTAGATGTATTTCGATTTATCTGTTTGAGCTAACGTTTTTTCTGATAGCTCTAGAATGTCGTCAATATACTTCTCAGCGTGTTCGCTAACACCAATATCTTTTAAGAACTTGAGAGCAATTGAATTATTAGCAAGTTGCTGAGTAAGAAGCCCAACATCTGATTTAAGACTCTCTACCTGTTTAGGTAGAGATATTCCTTTAGCCACAATTTACCCTCTTAGTTAGTTTCTTTCTAGAACAGGGACTAGGAAACTCCCTGTGCTCCCTTGCAACCATGCTCGATGCAGAGTGGTTCTTGCTACAAGTTTTCGCATGAATTTCGGCAAAGGTTTTTTACCAACACCAGCGGTTTTATAAGCGTTTATACGCACATATTCAAACGAATCACGGTCTAGCATATATTCCCCTTAAATCAGTAACATGATACGAATGCGCTATT
>NZ_JBFRTD010000081.1:0-11417 GCF_041473955.1 Vibrio sp. 10N.222.54.E6
ATTCTTCCAGATAAAAGAAAAGACCGAACGTTTCCACGTTCAGTCCTCTTTGTCCCAGCCAAATATCCGTTCAGGTTCAAGCAATAATGCTTATCCGAACGGCATTAATTTTTATGATGGCCTTTTTCGTACCTGCTCGATGACATATTGTGATTTCAGTCCTTATTTTGTAAAACAAGGTTATGAACTTTAAGGTGCGGCATTTAATGTCGGTGTTGTTGTTATTTCACGCGAATAATTCAGGAGCAAGGTATGAGTACTCATCAAATAAAAAATGTGGTATTTGACGTCGGCAATGTGATTGTACGTTGGTCACCGCTAGAAATTACTCGCCTGACTTTCGGGGAACTTGATGATCTGGAAACCCAAGCGAGTTCAATTTTCCAAAGTACGATTTGGTTGGATTTGAACAAAGGGTTCTTAACCGAAAATGAAGCCAAACTTCGCTACCAACAAGAGTTAGATTTATCTTCATTAGAGTGCGATCGCCTGTTCTACTACGTAAAGCAAACGCAGATCTTACTGTACGGTTCTATTGACCTCATCAAGCAAGTAAAACGAGCAGGCTATGCCGTGTATGCGTTAACCGATAACGTGGTTGAGATTGTTGAGTACCTAAAAGCCACCTACCAATTTTGGCCGCTGTTTGATGGCGCGGCGGTATCCGCTGAATTGGGCATGCTTAAACCGCAGCCTGAGATTTACCAAGCGCTGCTGTCTAATAATGGTCTTGAAGCTTCAGAAACCGTCTTCATTGATGATATGCCCTATAACGTTGAAGGGGCAAAGGCTGTAGGTATGGCCGGTATCCAGTTTAGTGATGTGTCTCAGTGTGAAAGAGAATTGCTTGCACTGGGTATTGATTTGAATCGTTAACGGATTTGATGATTTCGGGTTAACGATTTAACTCTTCTTTCTAAGGGTTTAACAAGATGAAAAAATACTCAGTAAGATCAATGATCACTTTTTTGGTTCTCGCTTTATCTGGGTTGGTTCTTATTGTGGCAGCAATGCTGCAGATGCAAGGTGAAGAACCCTGTCACAATTGCTATGAATCAGATAAAGGGCAGTTTAAGTATGTCCTTTACGATGGAACCTCACCTTCGATAATTCCAAGTATTCACAACGAGCTATTGCTCAAACAGGCTCCTTTGATGAAGAGCTTCGGCCTTGATTCAATACCTGTCATAACGGTGAGAGTATGGCGAAACCAAAAAGCCTATTTGGATGAGCAGGAGCGGAGCATAGGGTATCGATATGCTTTCTCTACGGGGTATATTGACCCTAAAAGCAATGAAATTAGGCTGCTCTATTTTGGTGGTGAGATCCATAAAACCGCACTGCATGAGTTCGTACATTTACTGACTCTGCAAGTGAATCCGAACTTTGCGAATAATCCGCGTTGGTTGTGGGAAGCTATCGCTATCTACAAATCTGAAGATTATTGGTTTCACGTCAATAACAGGACTGCCATCAGTCGCCGTTTCGATGGGCTAGTTCAGGATTTATACCATAAGCCAAACAGTAGCTCGGCTGTTTATGAGCTTGGCTATACGGTCGGTGAGTTTATTGAACGTTCATGGGGGGAGGAGGCGTTTGTTTATCTCATTAAAAGCAATGGTGATCCATCACAACTTACAGAGCAACCAATAGAATCGCTGTTTTCTGATTGGGAAAAGTTCGTCAAAACCACGTACTTGAGTAGCCCGAAAAGTGAGTATGAAAAGGCCATGGAACGAAATCCATTCGATAGAAGAGACACGTCTAACTAATCAAAAAAGAGGTGATGTTTCATATGAACATCGCCTCTTTTCTATTTGTTGTTCTAAGTGGCTTCATTCTACTGATACGTTTTATTCTTCTCTTTAGCTTTATTGTTCGGTATTCAGATGTCGAATCAACTTCGCTGGTGTACCGCCGTATAAGCAGTCTGGCGGTACATCACTGTTGACCACAGAGTTCGCAGCAATCACTGAACGAGCCCCAATTGTCACGCCTTGATTGATCACTGAGTTACCGCCAACCCATACATCATCTTCGATTGTTATTGGTAAACAGAAGGTTTCCCATTTACGGCGGCTACGATAATCAAGGGAGTGTGATGGCGTATAGAATTGCGCACTTGGTCCAATTAAAACATTGTTGCCGATTTTGATGTTCGCACCATCTAGCATTACGGCGTTCATATTAATGAAGGTGTCGTCGCCAATCTCGATGGTTTTGCCAAACTCACAATGAAAAGGGGGTTGGATTAAGCTGCTACTACCAACCTTACCAAATAGCTGCTCTTGCAATGTGTGTTGCTGGTTTGGGTCTTGGTGGTGGTTGAAAGCCATTAGCGACTTTCTGGCATTGGCACGCATGGTATCAATTTCTTGATCTGCACCATCATACACTTGTCCAGATAGCATTTTTTCTAGTTCAGTTTTATTGTTTTTATTACTCATGCTTATCCACTTTACGAGAGTCTCGGTCTACATGACGAATACTGCAAGATTAGCGACTTTTAGACATAAAAAAAGAGAAAAGCGTCAGCCTTTCTCTTCCTGTTTTGTGCTTTAAGCACTAATGCTAAGTGAGCCCTGCTATTCAGCAAAAGGCGCGCTTTGCCAAATTAGATTTGCTCAACGAAACCCATTAGGTGCTGTTTCACTTCGTCTGAAGCAAAAGCGCTGTCGACTGAGTATTTGTAGATTTCTACGTAGTCTTCTTTTGTTAGGCCGAATGTTTCACACACACGCTTCACTTCGTTGGTCATGGTTGTGTTCGACACAGTGCGGTTGTCTGTGTTGATCGTTACAACGATGCCATCTTTTTTGAATTCAGCAATTGGGTGATCGCTGAATTGGTGAATACATTTAGTTTGAACGTTACTTGTTGGGCAAGTTTCAAGCGCAACTTGCTTCTCTTTAACGATGTTGTATGCGTCTTCGTTACCTTGGATGTGAACACCGTGGCCGATGCGTTCAGCGTCAAGCATTGTCACTGCATCGTAAACGTTTTGACCATGCCATTGCTCGCCAGCATGCACGGTAATGCGGTAGCCTTTTTCAAGAGCGTATTGCGTGTATTCAGGGAATTCAGCACAGAAGCCTGGTTTTTCGCCGCCCGCGATATCAAACGCCACAACACCTTTACCTAGGTAGGGTTGGCCTGCGTCGATTACGTCTTTGATAGAATCTTTAGGGAACATACGAAGCACAGACATGATGTAGTTGCCTCTGATGTCGTATTTCTCTTCAGCGCGCTTCATGCCTTTTACTGCACTTGCAATGATCGTATCAAGAGACAGACCTTTATTTACGTGCAGGATTGGTGCGAAGCGAACTTCTAGGTATTTAACGTTTTCTAGTGCAGCGTCTTCGTAAAGCTCAAAAGAGATACGTTCAATCGCTTCTTCAGTCTGCATTACTTGCAGTGGCAGGCTGAAACAAGCCAGGTACTCATCTAGGTTTTTGCAATCTTCTGGCACCGTTAGAGATTGAACAACCGCGTCGCGATCTTCAGGTAGTTCGATATTGTACTGTTTTGCTAGGTCAATAATCGTGTCTGGGCGAACACTTCCGTCTAGGTGGCAGTGTAAATCAATCTTTGGTAGTGCTAGAAAATCCATGAGTATTCCTTAATTCTATTATTCTTTGAGTGTTTTAACTCACATGCGCTAAATTTACCAAGACAATGATATGATTTAAAGTGACAATTAATCATCATTAACCTGAATTTAGGGAATATCATGGTAGATGTTAAAAGCTTACTTAAATGCGATATGAATTTGCTGCTTTGCCTGCACGTTCTCATTGAAGAGCGAAGCGTGAGCAAAACCGCAGAGCGACTCTTTTTGAGTCAATCTGCGGTAAGTAAACAGCTCACCAAACTCAGAGCTTTGTTTGATGATCCGCTGTTTGAGCGAGAATCTAAAGGGCTATTTCCCACACCCAAAGCACTCGCGTTAGCGCCTAAGATCCACCAAATTCTACTGCAAATCGAAAAGCTGACCGTTCCCGAAGTTTTCGATCCTAAAGACAGTGAGCGTACCTTCACTATAGACCTTGTTGAAACCGCCTACACAGCGATCTATCCGCATTTTATGCCGACAGCACTTGCCGATGCGCCGCACATTACCATCAACAGTTCGACGTGGAGCAGCGACAGCTTCAAGCGCTTACTCAAACGTGAGGTGGATTTTGGCATTGGTATTTTCGAATTGGATGAACGCGCTTCTACCCACGTGCAGTGTATCCCTGACGAGTTGGATTACGTGGAACTGTGCTTGGATTACTCGGTGTGTTTGATGCGAAATGACCACCCAGCCTTGCTGGAAGAGTGGAACCTCGACACTTTCTTGAAGTATCGACACATACAGTTGGTGACGGGTGGAGCGGGTGACTGGTTATTGATGGAAGTGCTTAACTCAAAGCAGCTTGAAATCAACAAAGCCGCGAATGTTTCAGACATCACCAGTGCCATTAAGCTGTGTAAGCAGAGTGATTTACTTATGTGTTACCCATACAACTCGGTACGCGATTACATTGATAGTGGAGAGTTGGTGATGAAGCCTGTCCCGGTTGATTTGGTGCCGGGAGGCTTGTTCCTTCTATGGCACAAATACTTCGATTCAGAACCTAGCCATAAATGGTTGCGCGATCTGATCATCGAGCAGACTCGATAGTTGAGATGTATAATCTATTCAAGCTTTTGAAAGATAAAACAAACGTAGTTGTTTGATAAAAAATCCAGTTTTATTTCGTCTTTTGGAATTAAGCTTCGTCTTATTCTGGGTGCTATTTTTATTTGGAAGATGAGAGATGACAATTCCACGGTTACCACAACAAATTATTGAAGACGCGTGTGAGTGGGCGATCATGCACGGTGTTGCGTTTCGCCAGTCAGATAATACTGCTAGGCATTGTCCTTTCAGCATTGCTCCTATGACTATGGAGCGCGAGGTTTTTGAACACTTGTTGAAGGTAACACCGCTGATCACCAAGTTAATCAGCAATGTTTCCGAAGATCATGATTTCTTGCAGTCATCACTGAGTGATATGGCCAAAGCTGATCCGTTTTTTGGCCGCTTGATGGAGCTGCATCAACAAGCGCATGGCGAGGTGTCTCATCGACTTTATCCTGCTCGCCAACCGCTGTTATTAATGCGTACTGACTTCATGGATGATCGCCAACATGGCGCGAAAGTGATCGAGTTTAATGGCATTGCTGCAGGTATGGCTCCGTTTGGGCAAAAGGCCACAGAGTTCCATGATTACATGCAAAATCAATGGCCTGAGACTTATCAGAGCTGGCTTGAAGATAAATCTGCAACTCCTGCTGAAAACCAAGGCTTAACGCAGTTGGCTTATGGTATAGCGACTTCAGCAAGAAAAGTGCGAGCTGACTTTAATGATTCAGATAAGCCAACATTCTTGATGGTAGTACAAAAGAATGAAGACAATGTTTACGACCAACACCTACTCGAAATTGAACTGCAAAAGCAGGGTGTACGTACGGTTCGTCGTACCTTTGAGCAATTGAGCTGTCAGCTTTCATCGGGTGATAACCAACGTTTGTTACTGCAAGATGTCGGCGCTGTCGATGTGGTGTATTTAAGAGCTGGCTATCAGTATTCAGACTACTGGGCTCCAGAACTCAACGAATCGGTTTGTTGTCATACACTAAGCCAAACGCGCGTGTTTATGGAACAACACCATGTCGCAATGAACGCGACCATCAATCAACAATTAGCGACCAGTAAAACCATGCAAATGCTGCTGACCATGATGCCAGCATCTGAATACGCACGTTGGGGTTTAACGCTAGAAGATGCGGAATTGGTGAAGAGTGTTTTAGCAGATATGAAGCCAATCACCAGTGACTCGATTGAATGGTTTAACACACAAGCTAACAAGCAAGAGTGGGTGCTGAAAAACCAAGGTGAGGGCGGTGGCCATTGTGTATTTGGTGACGACATCAGCGAACAACTGAGCCAGCTTAAACCAGAAGAGTACGATGCGTGGGCATTGATGCAGCGCTTGTATCCACACCAACGCGACGTACCAACCATTGCAGTGCGTGACACTCAACAAACGCTAGTGACAGATTTAGTCAGCGAAGTCGGCCTATTTACCGCTTACTACCAAGGTAAGCCAGTGACCGAACTGGAAGGTTACGCGGGTTACTTAATCCGCAGCAAACCCGCCAGCGAAAACGAAGGTGGAATCCACAGCGGCAAAGGCATTCTAGATTCGTTGGTGTTGATTGATTAGTTACAAATGGTTAATCCACAACTGATCGAGTTCGCACCAACCGAAACCATTCACTTGCGCGCCGTGTATCTTTTCAGAAACCTCTAAGTTGAACGCCTCTTGCTTAAGCTCAACCACATTCCCAGTTGCATTCAACCAATGCTTGAATGCCAACAGTGCATTCATCGCTAATTCAAAGTTTGGCTGGTTTCTTATTTCGGCTAAGCCTTGTTGGATTTTCTCTAGCATTTCAGCAGGCAGCGCCAAGTCCTCAAACGGGAAGCGAGTGAAAAAGCTTAACCACGAAGTGAAGGGGTCGTTCTCATCAATAATGCTGCACAACACGACGTCTTTGGTTGTTAGGTAGCTAGTTAGGTAGTTTCCATATTCCACGCTGGTTTTGTGGTCGCCAGACACAGACAACAGCTCGAAAAGGGCTTGGCATTCAGAGGTGTCTTCAACGGTGAATTCACGCTCTGTTTTCGACAACGCTGGGTTTTGAATCTTAAAGAAGGTTGAGCCGAATTCCGGTTTGGAATAATGGTCGCCACCACGCACGTTGGTGGTCTTTTCGGGCAGTTTCACGCACACCTGATTTTGAGCGCAGGCTTTGCTCTGTGCCCATTCTGGATAGACCCACAACTCGACTCGATTGAGAATCGGCGTGCTGTGTGAATACGCGCTATTACGGCTTAATCTCAACATCTTGCTTGAGAAGATGTCTAATGAGAACGCGCCAGATCCAATCAGCCTATCAGTCGGTGATGAGGGATCAAATACGGAGGCTTCAACTCTGGAAAGTAAGCGCGGTAAATGCCAATCAGGTTGATTCAATTTCACGACAACCACATTACCTGCCGAGGCAGAGACCTCATCAATATGCTGATAACAGCGACGCCATATTTTGCTTTGGCAGAGTGAATTAAGGTTGCGCGCTATGTCTTGAGGTTCGAGTGTTCGACCTTTATGAAAGTGAACGCCATTACGTATTTGAAAGTGCCACCGTGTCGCATCTTCATTAGGCTGCCAATGATAAGCCAGATCGCCGCTGAGTTTACCGTGCTTAACAGAGGTTAGGCGTTGGCAAACTTGCATCACTAGGAAGCGTTCGGTGCGTCTAAGTACTCGTTGAGGGTGAAGAGCCTCGAGCTCTCGGTGAAACGGGATATACGCGATATTCTGCGCCGACGAATTGGTATTGCTTAGAAAGGCTTGCAACTCAGCGCCAGCATTGCGGCCATTGAAGCTTAAGGTGCTAAACACCTGTTCTATATTACCCGCATCGGCTTGGGTTTGTGCGTATTGGTAACACGCCTCAATGGGCTCAACCAGACACGTCAGCTGTGCTTTCTTACTTCGGCCTGAACTGGCTTGCCACTCAATCCAGCCTTGCGCTGTCATCGCTTTGAGTAAGGTTTGAACGTGACGTTCACTCACGTGCAGCAGTGTGGCCAGTTGGTTAACCTGACAATGTGATACTCCAGGCCCAAAAGCCTGAAATATCTTTTCATACAGTTCAAGCTTGCGCTTAAGGTTGCCCAATTTGCTTTTCCTAACGACGAGGTTGAGTTAAATGTGGATAGCCAGAGTCAATGAGTGCGTTTTCCATCGTATCGAGAACTCGAGAGGTTATCTCTGATCTTAGGATATTCGATTCAGTTTTGCCTTGAAGCACCAAATCTGAAAAATGGTCGATTTCAAACTCGAATCCATTCCCTGTCACTGGGTAGTTGATGGTCGATTTTTTCCCTTGATGTTCAATCTCAATAAAGGCCGGATTCCACCATTTTTCGTGAATGGTGATCTTAGTATCAGGCCCACTCAAGTGCGCTGATCGGGGAAGGTTTTGCACTGTTGATGCCGATATCTTACCGTTCATATCACCAGAGAAGGTAAAGTACGCATCGGTATCAACATTTGCCCCCTCATAAAGACACGACATCTTTACCTGAGGTTTTGAAGGGTTCACACCCAGTGTTCGGCATAGATCGTAGAAGAACCAAAGCCCATAGACCCCAACATCGAGCGTTGATCCGCCTGACAAATCCGGATTGAAGATAAACAAATCGGGCTCATAGTCGTGATGGTTGCCAAAGCTGGCTTCGATTGAATCTATTTGAATGTGGTTATCGACCAAGAATGATTGGAGCTCACGATACGCGGGAAACACCACGGTTTTCATCGCTTCTAACAGCATCACGCCATTTTGCTTGGCGAGGGCTTTCATCTCAAGCCAGTCAGCAAGGTTGGTAAAAGCCGGCTTCTCGACCAATACGTGCTTATTGTTCTTTAGAAACAGTTCTGCGAGTGGCTGGTGGTATGGGTGAACGGTGGCGATGTAAACCGCTTCTACTGCTGGGTCATTCGCCATCTCTTCATAAGAACCATAAGCCTTGTCGCAACCAAACTTGTTGGCGAACGTGGCTGCGCGTGTATGGTCTCTCGCGGCAACCGCATAAAGCTCACCATGCAAACAGTGCTCTGTGACTGCCGCTGCGAATCGATTCGCGATATTACCTAGCCCTGCGATGCCCCATTTAATTTTGCGTTGCGTGTCGCTCATCAGTTACTCCAAATCGTTGTTTTGTCTCAGTGTACTCAGAGACGCCACATACAAATAGAGAACAGATTTCTCAACCTGTTCTCTATTTATTTTATTCTAGTTGAAGCTCAGGATTAGCTCTGTAGGGAGCGTTTCCAATCGGCTAGGGCTTGAATGTGTTTTGGTCCGATGCCACAACAGCCACCGACGATATTCGCACCCAATGCGTGCCAGCGTTTGGCGTAAGCTAGGTAACCTTGGCCATCCAGCTCACGCATCTCTTGAAGCATGTCATTGGCCTCATGTTCGCTGCTGATCGGCGCGAAGTTGTTCGCATAGACACCGATTTCCAGATCACAGCCTAGTTCTTCGATCACTTTTTTAGTATCGATGATGGCTTGATCCATCACTTCAGGCACTGAGCAATTAAACATAACGCCTGTAGCGTTGGATTGGCAGGCCAGTTTGATGGCGTCTGTTACGCTCTCGCCAGAACGAATGCTGGCAGAATCGCCCTTGGTGTCTTCCAAACTAAAGGCGTAATAACACGGTTTGTTTGATTGCTTGAGTACTGCATGAATGGATTCGAATTCTTGCAGGCTACAAATCGTTTCCGCGATCCAAAGGTCGATGTTTGGGTCTTGCGCATCGTAAAGGGTTTGAATGATAGGGGCTGCTTCTTCGACCTTAAACAAGTCTGGTCGGTAGCTGCCAAATGGCGGTGGAATCGCGCCTGCTACTTTCACTGTGTGAGGGGCATTGTCAGCAACGGCTTTAGCCAGTTCGCCAGATAGCTCTGCGAGTTCAAAACCTTGTTGTTTGAACAGCTCTTCACCCAAATGAAAAGGTACACAGGCGTAGCTATTGGTGATCAGGATTTCAGCACCAGCATCGACAAAGTTTTGATGCGCTTGGCTAACAAAATCGGGTGCCTCAATCAGCGCTTGAGCACTCCAAAGTGGTTGAGAAAATGGCGCGCCAATTTCTTTGAGTTCTCGGCCCATGCCGCCATCAAGTATGGTTAGTGTTTTCATATTCAATACTATCTAAACAATTGCTGAAGTTCTGCCGTCACCATATCAGACAACTTTGCTAGACAGAAGCCATCAAGCCAAGGTTCAACTATCGATGAGGGAGTTTCGCTATAGGCCGTCTAGTGGGCTAGTCGTGCCACTAAAGTGTTGCCCAATAACGTGAGTGTATATTTGAGTTGTCTTGACATCACTGTGCCCCAGTAGCTCTTGAACCGTTCTGATATCGGAGCCTGACTTTAGAAGTTGCTTAATAAATTGATTGTATCAATAGGCTAGAGCATTGAGAGCTACCTTTTGAGTATTGATGGCGACTTTTTGTTGATTAGCTAAATGAGAAAGAAAGGAGACAACTTCAGCGGCATGCATCTGTTCAGGGTGTTTAAGCTTATGAAAATGAATGAAGTATTTTATCCAGTAACAGTAGGCTTTGATTGTCTTGCGACTATAGCCTCGCATCGTCATATGTTCGCAAATTGCCTGCATGAATTGACTCGCCATATATTCCCCTCACAAAATCTGTACATACAGACAGTTTATTGCTTGTAGAATAATTAATGACTTAAAAAAGAGTGGTTTTTAACTCTGATTGAGCACGAATTTAACGAGAGGTTTATTTTAAATTATTGATTACAATGCAGATTTGTCGGTGGTTAAGAATGAGGCCGAGCGTTACATAGTCGGCAATATGTGCTTGCACGTTTTCACACTTAATGTTTAGACCCACTTTTATATTAAATGCATAGCATTCAGTTGGTTATGAGCGACCTTTTTGATATGTTAAGCGGATGGATTCGTGCTTGCACGATATTAAAATGTTATATTTTTAATTTATTTATGGAGTTTTAATGGACGATAAAGAACAACACCTAAGAGAAATGAATATAGGTTCTCATATAGCATGGGGGGCTGCGATGTGGGGCTCAGCTGAAGCGGCAAAAGAAAGTAATAATTATATGAATGCTGTTATCGGATATTACTATGCTGTATTTCATGTGGGATTTGCTCTCATTAATACTGATCATACTTTCCACCTGGAAAATATGAAAAGTATGAAACATAACAAAATTGAAAAGTGGCTTGAGGATCAACTTCATTGGAAAGATGATATGGATTACAAAACACTTCGAAGAGTAAGAGAGAATGTTAATTACTTGGGTATGGGAGAGCCAAGTACAAAATTAATGGTTGTCCGTGGGCATCAATTTGGTTATGACCTTGGTCATGAGAAAGTTGATTTCTTTGATATGGTTGAAAAAGCCAGTGAGTCTTCTAGAAGAATATTTGAGAATATATTTCAGCAAATTGAAGATTTTTGTGTAACAAATAAGTGGCAACCACTTCAACATGGTCGAGAGTATTATTTTGATGAATACCTTGATGAAGATGTTTTACTCAATGTTTTACCAAGAGATAAGGATGGGCTAGTTGCGCTAAAGAAAGCAATGAATCTAATCTTAGGTAACAAAAAAATATAACAAACTGTTCAAGATGGATTCGCAACGCATGGCATTTTTACCATGCGTTGGTTTAAGTGATTAAGGTGGTATGCGGCGGCTTAGGTATTGCGTTGCTCACCCCTTAACAGGGCTACATGGATTCCCCCGG
>NZ_JBFRTD010000082.1:0-1268 GCF_041473955.1 Vibrio sp. 10N.222.54.E6
TTATCTAAGTTGACATTTTATGCGGCATACGGAACAGGGCAAGCCTGTATATCTCCCTATGGGAAAGCAGCCTGTAAAGGTTGCCGATAGGTATGCAGGTAAAGGAGGTTAGAAAAAGCGAATGCTACTTTGTAATGAAGTAGATACAGGTTATATCTGGCGCGAAAGCGAGCTGACTTCTAACTGGTCTCCCGTTGCGAGATAGCTTGAAGAACTTTATTAAAGAAGAAAAACAAATGATGATTTCGAATAAAATCAGTGCGTCTTCTGACAGCGAACCGTGGTTTCTTATTCATTAAATGGCCATTGGGGCAGTTTTAAAGCTTTAAGTGTGTATCGCAAAGGTAATTTTGTTACTGGGTGCTTAACGAGGCCTTTGTGGAGGCTTGAGCCGTATGCAGTGAAAGTTGCACGTACGGTTCTGAGGAGGGAGGCATCTGGGAACAGGTGCCGCCTATCCGACAGAGGCGTTTTAGCGATAATCGCCGTTAACTGTAATTTCGTCATTTTTAGCCTGTATTCTGGAGTTAAAGTGCTCCTGGATAAGAGTAACTTGGCGTTCATGTAAAAACAGTGTGTTCAAATCTACACCCCTTTCAAGAGGGGCGTTTTTCATCGATAATTTAGGCTCTTAGCGAAAACAAATAGTAATCGGGAAGTATTCCAAAAAATGCCCCTGTATTTTCAATTTTTCACCACACAGCCAAGTTAAAAGATTTTCGCTTCTTAAGCTCAATAAGCCATGAACCAAAATATTTTTCGACCGACTTATCTTTCCATAAAATTGACCTTGCGGCATGGATAAATAGCGTTCTCAGTTCTTTATTTCCTCTTTTTGATATTCCAAGTAGCGTTAACTGGCTTTGTTGCGTAATTCAATGGAACTAAATCAAGAACCTACGATCTGATCAGCTACGTTCACTACTTCTCGTAGCTCTATGCCTAAACCTCTTTACAAAACAACCAACTGGAAGCAATACAACCAATCACTCATTAACCGTGGCTCTCTGACCTTTTGGATTGATGAAGAGGCGATAGCGGGTGGGCGCAAAGCAAACAGAATAAGCGCGGTAGGCCACGTCGATTCAGTGATTTAGCTATCACGACAGCACTCATGGTGAAACGCGTGTTTTCTATGCCACTGAGAGCGTTGCAAGGATTTATCAACTCGATATTTAGACTGGCCCATGTTCCATTAAGCTGTCCGCATTACACCTGCATCAGTCGTAGAGCAAAGCAAGTTGAGGTCTCATTTAAGACAAAAACGA
>NZ_JBFRTD010000083.1:0-803 GCF_041473955.1 Vibrio sp. 10N.222.54.E6
CTCGTCGTAACACGGAATTGTCCAAAAACATCACAACCTGAATTTTCACGCGTGGCATTTTCTAGCTCGAAAATGCCCCTTTATCAGCTAGAACAAGAACTCATTCATATCCTGTTAATGGCAATTTACCCTACAAAAAGTTATCCGAATTCAGTACATCTAGAAATTATGCTTCACTTAGCAGTCTAACCTCTCAATGTGGTCACTAACTTATTGATTACAAATTGAAGTGATAGGTGAAAGTCTGCATTATATGGGCGTAAAATGCGGCGCAGAGTCATATAGAAGGCGTTATGCTACAAGGAGTAAAAATGTTGAGATTTGATCAAGGTGATGCTCGATTTAACTTTCGAAGTGCTGCCGTTATTGTTCATGATAATCATGTGTTATTACATAGAGTTGTCGGAGATTCTTTTTGGGCGCTTCCCGGTGGTAGAGTTGAGTTTTTCGAAAACTCAGATGCTACATTGAATCGAGAGCTACTAGAAGAGTTAGGGGTAGAGTCGTCTGTTAAGAAGCATCTTTGGCACGTTGAAAGTTTCTTTGAACATGCAAATAAAAAGTATCATGAAATCGCTAACTATTTTTTTGTTCAACTAAGCGAACCTCATAGATTTCCATTGAACGAACCTTTTCGTGGTATTGAGTCTGGCGTCGATCTTGAGTTTAGGTGGTTTTCATTGAACGAGTTGCCAGAAGTGGATGTAAAGCCAGAGTTTTTGCGTTTAGGTTTGTTAGATTTACCTTTAGAAACAAAGTACATCAAACTAAGTGAGATAGCAGGTAAGCGCGTCATGAACCCC
>NZ_JBFRTD010000084.1:0-216 GCF_041473955.1 Vibrio sp. 10N.222.54.E6
CTCCGACCGCACCATTATTTCTCTTTAATTAGAGATAAAATAGTGAATACATAAAAATTCATTATTGGCTACTTAGCTCAGTTGGTTAGAGCACATCACTCATAATGATGGGGTCGCAGGTTCGAATCCCGCAGTAGCCACCATTCTTTCTTTATGAAAGAAAAAGTACAAACAACGTTATATTGAATCACCAATATCGATATAACTATAAAGATT
>NZ_JBFRTD010000085.1:0-3856 GCF_041473955.1 Vibrio sp. 10N.222.54.E6
AGTATCGCATTTTCATTCTTATTGCCTCTTAATTTATCAAACTAAGAAAAAGAATGGAGGCGCCTCCCGGAGTCGAACCGAGGTCCACGGATTTGCAATCCGCTGCATAGCCACTCTGCCAAGGCGCCTTTATCAACATAAAATATATTGAAGTGTTTAAAGAGAACCACTCTTTGTTCAACACTCTACTAAAAGTAGAAACTAGATAGATGGTGCCCCGGGCCGGACTTGAACCGGCACAGCGCGAACGCCGAGGGATTTTAAATCCCTTGTGTCTACCAATTCCACCACCAGGGCAACGCAATCATGCGATGCTGATTACTGAAGAGTAAAACACCATCTCTCCGCGACCTAAGCCGTGAGAACGAGGTGTACTTTAACGGATGAAAAAAATTCGTCAACAATAAATTTTATCATTTAATTCAAGTGATTAATTATCGAACTCTACAGAATGAATTTAGTGCAGCTTGTACGGTTCTTATTCGTAGATTTTGAGTTTGAGTTGGAATTCAAAGGCCAAATTCCCATTTTCAGACTCACAAAACACTGTCAATTCCATTGAATTAAAGAAACACTCCTTCGTTTTCATGTGCTTTTCACATTCAAAGGCTAAAGTTTTACACAACTATAATTACGAAATGAAAACGTGAAGTCACTAAAACGATACCAATATGAACGCTACGCGGTTCTTTGTAACCTCGCCTACCCGAGAGTTTTTAAACAGACTCGTTACGGTTTTGATCCTAATGGACAGCGCATCATAAAGAACCAGTTTGGCAAAACCATGATTCGAGTTTTATGGAGTAGTGACAAAGATGAAGTGGTTGTGGTTATCAAGGGATCACACAGTGTTTCTGACTGGCTACTCACTTTTGCACTATGGACAAGAAGCTGTAAAAAGATTGGGCTGAACTATCGTGTACATGCCGGTTTCTATCATCTCATGTTTCAAGAAAGCCAGCCGAGTCGTAACGAAGACAAGCTTGGGCAAACCGTTATCGAACGCTTAGAAGCGACACTCTTGCCTTTGTTAGAACAAGGGAAAAGGATTTCTATAACCGGCCACTCTTCTGGTGGTGCAATTGGCTGCGTGTTCGCAGATTACCTAGATCAAAAGTATCCAGGCTGTGTTAAGCGAATCGTGACTTTTGGCCAACCTGCGATTGGTGATTGGAATTTTCGAAAGCACTACCGTTTGAGTAAGAAAACCTACCGTATCTGTTGCGACATAGATATTGTCACCTTCATGCCGCCCGTGCCTCTGTTGTATTGGCATGTAGGGAAAGTGCTTTGGCTCTATAACGGCAGGATCTACGAAAACACACCGACGTTTATACGTCTTGGGCGCTCTGTTCTAAGTTGGTTGATCAGACCTTTTTCTTACCACTTAATGAGCAAATATATTCGCAATAAGGATTTCTTTGATAAGCACTGAGACTCATTTGAAGCTATTAAAGAAAGAGCACAGGCCTATTACTGTCTGTGCTCTTTAGTTTCTAAACCTATGTTGTTTTCTGCAATATCGATTAAAGATTAAAGCTTGAAGCGTGACAACTCTCGTTTCAAGTCACTCGCTAAATGACTTAGCTGATCGGCTTGTGAAACCGCATCGGTCGCATCAACTGCCATCACATCACTCACTTCACGAACAGATTCGGTATTCGCATTGATTTCGGCAGTAACCAGTGACTGCTCTTCAGCGGCAGAAGCAATCTGAGTCGCCATATCACTGATCATCTGAATCGCTTCACGGATTTGAGCTAGGCTCTCTCCGGCCATATCCACATCGTGTACGCTTGTTTTCGCCATATCATGGCTTTGCGTCATCACTTTCACCGCACCATTGGTCGCTTGTTGTAAGCGTTTGATCTTGTCTTCGATCTCTTCTGTTGAAGCATGAGTACGTTGAGAAAGCACACGAACCTCATCAGCAACCACTGCAAAGCCTCGACCTTGTTCGCCTGCCCTAGCCGCTTCAATGGCCGCATTGAGCGCGAGTAAGTTCGTTTGCTCCGCTATTTCACGAATCGTCGCTAAGATAGACGCGATTTGCTGACCATGCTCTTCAAGCTCACTGATGATAGACACAGCGCTTGTTAGCTCAGTAGCGAGGTCATTGATCGATGATTGGCTTTTAGCCATCTGTTGGAAGCCTTGCTCGCTCAACTCCACCGAATGAGTCGCACTTTTTGCCGTACTCTCAGCATTCGTGGCGATTTCCGCTGTTGCTGTCGCCATTTCTGTCACAGCCGTTGCCACCATCGTGATCTCATCTTGTTGCCTGCTTACACTATCACTGCGCTTCATCGCACTGGTATTAGCATGCTCGGCACCGCTGTTCATCGCGGTAGAAACTTGAGTGACGTTTTGCATCATTTGATGGAGCCGATCAACGAAGACATTAAACTTATCGGCAAGTTGACCCACCTCATCTTGGCTCGACACTTGTAGTCTTTGTGTGAGGTCGCCTTCCCCTTCCGCAATATCAGCTAATGCTTCACTCACTCGCCCTAGTTCAACTAATTGACGAGCCACAAACCATGAGGTTGCTACAGCCATAACGATCAATACAATCAAACCTGTGGTGATTTGGCTAATCAACATATCGAACAGGGGCTGCTCTAGTACGTCTTTATCCATTTCAATCACAAGTAACCAGTCTGTGCCTTTAATCGGCTCAGCCATGATGACTCGCTCGGCACCATCCACTTGAGTAAAGATCGTCGTCAAGTTTTGCGCAGCACTGTTCAAGCCAGACACACTCAGCTCTGGCGCAATATCATTGACTTGTTTCAGAATGAAATCTTTATTTTGATGAGCAACGACCGTCCCTTGCTTATCAATCAGAATCGCACGCCCATTCCCCGGAACCTGAATGGCTAATACGTCTTCAATCAATTTGTCCAATGCCAAGTTTGATGCCACAACACCGATGATCGATCCATTCTCGGTCACTGGGTCTGTCAGTGTCACCACCAAGGTTTGCATCGTCACACTTACATACGGCTTTGTTGTCACCGCTCGATTCTCAGCTAAGGTTTGTTTATACCAACCTCGGACTCTTGGGTCATAGCCCGCTTTATTCAATGAAGGGTCATGACGGAACATCTCACCTTCTTTGTTACCGTAATAACTCAATCCAAACCCACCAGATACCAAGGTTTGACGTAAATGAGGAACGATATCTATTGAAGGGTTAAGCTGCACTTGTTGCTTAAGCCCGTGTACTGCTTGTTTCTTATCATAAAACCAGTCACTGATGCCCTTAGCATGAGCTTGAAGTGTATTGCGACTTTCACTTTCTATTGCTTGCCAGCTGTTTGTTTGAAAAGTCTTATAACCCATGAAAAGAAGAATGGCAGATGTAACAGCAATCGCCAAAACTACAGAGAAAACCATTTTCCTCTTTAGAGTAAATTGCATATTTAAGAACCTCTTATAGAACAATTAAAGAAATATAAAGAGGGACACTATCACTCATACGCATGTTTTAATTAGGGTTATCCCATAAAAAAATGAAACAAATTGAGCATTATGGTTAATTGTGACTTTGATTTATTTACCGGTCTATCAACAAAGGTTCAACTTAGGATCTCATCAAAATAGAGTGGGTCTATGAAAGGTAAAGGGGAGAAATGAAGAGGCAAGGATGAAGAAACCAAAAACGAAAAAACCAGCCACTAGGGCTGGTTTTTCTAAATGATGGAGGCGCCTCCCGGAGTCGAACCGAGGTCCACGGATTTGCAATCCGCTGCATAGCCACTCTGCCAAGGCGCCTTCAAGACGTGTTTTAAGAGAACGACTCTGTTGATTACTACCCAACAAGGTAACAATCAAATAGATGGTGCCCCGGGCC
>NZ_JBFRTD010000086.1:0-466 GCF_041473955.1 Vibrio sp. 10N.222.54.E6
CGAAGCAACCGGCGAGACTTAAATCCGATCTCAAAAGGCGTCTTAGGGTTCCGCGCGTTCTCTTCTTCAACGACACGTTGATACAATTCAATCAAATCCAGCTTCCGATCCTTACGCTTACGGCGATACTCCGCATCGTAACTCGATTTATCGAGCGGGGGAGGGGAGGAGTCGTGTCCAGGCGTCTTCATAACATTCACCGTCCACGTTTAAAGCACACAGCACTTCATCCCGAGGGATAAACAAGCGGTGTGATTGAGAATGTGTTGTTTGGGCTTTAGCCCACGCCAAGGCTGAGTCAAAGGAGTCATATTTTGAGGTCCAATAGGTTTTTGGGGAGTGTTTAGATTGGTTGTCCAAACGGTGAAATTTCACGCTATCTCAACCGAAGAAACAAATCAAATCCCGTTTTTTAGACACAAAAAAGCCGGCTACTATTGGGAAGCCGGCTTTTTTGCAAGTGCTA
>NZ_JBFRTD010000087.1:0-1142 GCF_041473955.1 Vibrio sp. 10N.222.54.E6
AATAAAGCGAGCATAAGACGACGTCGGCTTCCCGCTCAGCAAGCTGTCTGGTTAGTTATTTGGATGGGGCTGCAACGCAACATGTCTATCAAAGAGGTGTGCAGTTCATTAGACATTGCACTTCAGCCTAAACCTGAAGATAGCTGGTCTCGTGTTGCACCCAGTGTCCTAACTGATTCACGCCGACGTCTAGATGAGAGTCCGTTAGCGGCTCTGTTTCACACAACGGTAAAGGCTTGGAACGGAGATATCCTTCAACAAGACAAAGACTTAGAGCTTAATGTTCTTGCTGTGGATGGGACAACATTTAGGTGCCAAGATTCCCCAGAGAACGCTGAAGAATTTGGGTTCATCTCTAAAAAATTGAAACCTTACCCTCAACTTCGTTTAGTCGCTTTGATGTCAACAGAAACTCGAATGATTATGGGGGCGGCTTTTGATGGCTGTCATGTCGGTGAAACGACCTTAGCTAAGCGCCTATTCAATGATATCCCCGCACATTCATTGACCTTATTTGATCGTTGTTATTTCTCGGCAGACCTCTTGTTGTCGTGGCAAGAGAGTGCGGAAAATGCTCACTGGTTAATGCCTGCAAAGCGTAAGCTACGCTATGAAGTGTTGGAGAAATATGCGGAGAACGACATGCTCATCTCAATGCCCATCTCTCCTCAAGCTCAACGGCAGAATCCGAATTTACCCGCACGTTGGGAAGCCAGATTAGTCCTATATCAAGAGCCAAAAGGTGAGATAAAAGGTTTTATTACTTCACTTACAGACCCTAGTAGATACTCGCTAGAAAGCCTGCTGCGTATTTATTGGCAACGCTGGGAGATAGAAGAAGGTTATGGTGAAATTAAACAGACTCAACTGCAAAGTCACGTCACTTTACGAAGTCGTTTTTCTGCCGGTGTGAAGCAAGAGCTGTGGGGCGTATTACTTGCCTATAACTTAGTGCGATTAGAGATGGTTAAGATAGCTTCAGAAGCCGGGGTTCGAGCGACTAGGGTCAGTTTTACCGCCGCAATTAACCTTATTGATGCGCAATTACGTTGGTTAGCTTTAAGTCCAGACGGAACTCTACCTGTAAAACTGAAAAGGATGAGAGACAGTTTGAGTCACTTCATTCTTCCAGATAAAAGAAA
>NZ_JBFRTD010000088.1:0-1556 GCF_041473955.1 Vibrio sp. 10N.222.54.E6
TTATCCCCTTGCTTTGTCCAACCGGATGGACAGTGGTAGATGACATTGCCAGTAACCACGGTGGCAACGGGGACTTTTGTACAAGGCACGTTGTTGTTCGTTGGACGATGACACTGTTTAGGAATGTGTTCGATAAGGCACTGGGAGCCGCTATCACAATCGACATAGGCATTTGAGAGGCCGTGAGTGATTTCATACGCATTCTCTTGGCCGAGTAAGGCAAAGCGCATCGCTGGGTCGCTTTTCACATCGGGGCGCCCTTTATTAAAGTGGGTGTTGATGTCTTGAGCCAATCCATTGGTCACAAACTCTGTCCCTTTTTGTGCATTGATATCACCGTCTGACAGTCTTGACTCTTTTGGACTGCGGATCTCTTGTCGACACGTGGCGTCTTTGCAATAGTCATCGACATTGAGTGGCAGGGCATGAGGTGCTAGAGCTTGGCTTGCCGTTTGCTTCGCCCAATTGGCGCTCTCGGTAAAGGTTTGTTGTTCGCTGGCAAGAGCGAGAGTAGATAAAAAACTGAGCGTGAGCGCAGCCCAGAGGTCAATGCGCATAAGGAGCACCTCATCAAAAGTTGGGGTGAGAGAGGGTTATTGGGAATAGAGCGTGCGCAACAGTGGGTGAATGTTTTGCTGCGCATCCCCGGCCGCGAGGTAATCCAGAGCTTGGTAAAGTGAAATGTTGCCGTAAAGGATGTCGTAGTCACTGGCTTTGCAAGGCTGCTTAGGTAAGCAGCGGTTTTGTTTGACCGAAACAAAGGCCGGTACGTGGTGAATATCAAATTGCTTAAACCAATCGGGGCTGATGGAAAAGCCGCTTTGAATGGGCGCCTTATTGGGTGAGCGTATCAAGGCCTCGATTCGCTTGACCGTGGCCGGAAAACCTTCAGGTAAGACACCGCGTATCACCAGTGGCACGCCTAAGTGCTCACTTTGCATCAGAAGCTGCTTGAGCGCGGTCTTGGGCATGGTGAGTGACACAAACACCATCACCCCTTTTGGGGCTTGGTCAGGGTGGCGCGTGGGTTTTTGTCGCCCCAATAAAGGGGAAAGACTCTCTTCTTGTATCAAATCTTGAACCTTGCGGCTGAGAGTCAGCGCTTCTTCTCGATAAGCCTGGGCTTTATTTTGTATGTCGTCCGTAGGCCACGTCTTCGCCGCCTCCGGTTGTTGAGTCATTTTTTGCTCAAGCTTGGCAAAAGCTTTGAGCTCTTGCTCAGTGTAAGCCTGGGTGGGTAACGCAATAAAAAAACACAGAAAAACAAGAGAGCGTCCAAAGGCGCTCTCAAAAGATGGAATGGTCATAGTAACCTCTTCTTTATGGCCGCTGAAAGGGTGGGTAGAGGGTGTGAGCGTTTTGGAAGCTGATTGACAGCACCTTACGAGCCTTGAGATCGCGACAAAACGAGAAGCAAAACTGCGAGAGCGGGAAACAGCAGTAAATGTGCTTGTTGTTGGCGAGCTCTGTTTTTAAAAAATCGGTAAGGGAGTCAGGGTGACTGGCAATAAATAGGTCCGTTTCATTTTTGTGGGTAAGAATGGGCATCATCGCGT
>NZ_JBFRTD010000089.1:0-465 GCF_041473955.1 Vibrio sp. 10N.222.54.E6
CGAAGCAACCGGCGAGACTTGAATCCGATCTCAAAAGGCGTCTTAGGGTTCCGCGCGTTCTCTTCTTCAACGACACGTTGATACAATTCAATCAAATCCAGTTTGCGAGCCTTACGCTTACGGCGATACTGCGCATCGTAACTCGATTTATCGAGCGGGGGAGGGGAGGAGTCGTGTCCAGGCGTCTTCATAACATTCACCGTCCACGTTTAAAACACATAGCACTTCATCCCGAGGGATAAACAAGCGGTGTGATTGAGAATGTGTTGTTTGGGCTTTAGCCCACGCCAAGGCTGAGTCAAAGGAGTCATATTTTGAGGTCCAACAGTTTTTAGAGCTGTTCGGATTGGTCGTCCAAACGGTGAAATTTCAACCTATCTCAACCGAGAAAAGAAATCAAACGCTGGTTTTTTAGACACAAAAAAGCCGTCTACTGTTGGGGAGACGGCTTTTTTGCAAGTGCTA
>NZ_JBFRTD010000090.1:0-3427 GCF_041473955.1 Vibrio sp. 10N.222.54.E6
CGAACCAAGCAGCCGGATGAATGAGAGTTTTTGATTCAGTTGTATCGACTTACAGCAATAAAGCTTCAGTATATCATTTTTCTGATTACTATTATAAAATACAATATGAATTTAAATAAAATGAAAAGTGAAAATGAAAGTTGCAGTTGTCATTCCTTGCTTTAAGGTGAAAAATCAAATTTGTAAAGTCTTAGATTCTATCGGGAATGAGGTGGATAAAATTTATGTTATCGACGATTGTTGCCCGGCAGCTAGTGGTAAGTTTGTTCTTGAAAACAATAAAGATACTAGAGTCCAAGTGATTTTTAGTGAAGTCAACTCTGGAGTTGGTGGCGCAGTGATGAAAGGGTATATTGAAGCCCTAAAAGATGGTATGGATATTATTATCAAAATTGATGGAGATGGACAGATGGATCCTACATTGATACCAAAATTCATAAACCCAATAATACAAGGGCATGCAGATTACACAAAAGGAAATAGATTTAATAGAATTGAGTCTCTTATTCTTATGCCTACAATAAGAAAGTTGGGGAATGCAATATTATCATTTGTCAATAAAGTGTCTAGCGGTTATTGGAAGGTAATGGATCCAACTAATGGCTACACTGCTATCCATCGTTCAGCTCTTTTAGAACTACCATTAAATAAAATTAGCCAAAGATATTTTTTCGAAAGTGATATGCTATTTCGTTTGGGTACGATTAGAGCTGTTGTTCAAGATATATCAATGGACGCAAAATATGATGATGAAGAAAGCAGTTTAGAAGTTAAAAAAGTTATCTTTGAATTTACGCCGTTATATATTAAATCATTTTTTAAACGTATATTTTACGCATACTTTCTGCGTGACTTTAATGTGGCTAGTATAGAGTTGATTTTAGGTTCTATTATGATGTTATTTGGTTTTTGTTTCGGTGTTATTAGTTGGTTTAATTCCATTTCGACAGGAGATGTCACTTCTACAGGAACTGTAATGATAGCTGTAATGCCTATTATTATGGGTTTCCAACTCCTATTAAGCTCACTTCATTATGATATAACTAACTCTCCATTACATCCTTTGCAAAAGAAATAGAAATAAATACATTGATCGCAAAGATTTATAATGTAGAGATTGTTGGTTTTATGTGAAAGTCCTGAAGGTTGTATTTTTAGTTAAAGGTACTTGATGTGATTTCAAGGTTTAAAAAAAATAAATTCTATAGTTATATATATATATTACTCTCATTTCCATTAATGATTTACCTTGCATTTCAAGTTCCAGCATTTCAAGTTGCTGATGAAGGCAGTCATTATCAAAGAGCATACCAAGTATCACAGGGAGAGTTATTTCCACAGAAAAAATTATTGCCTAATACTGTTGACGATTATACCGTTGGCGGGACAACTAGTCCTGAAATTAGTCAAATTGAGTTAGGTTACCTCCCTATCGCATTTAAACCAGATATGAAAGTAGACACGCAGTTGTCACTGGTTTTGAATAGCATCGAATGGGGAGGAAATAGTTGGGGTGATACTCGTAATGTGAGTATATACCCCCCATTTCTATATACACTTTCCAGTTTAGGGATTATTTTAGGAAAGAGCATAGATTTATCCGTATCAGAAACCTTGATTTTGTCTAGAATATTAAACGGCTCTATCGCAATTTTATTGTCAGCAGTTGCTATTTATATCGCGAACAAAGGCGTTGCTGTTCTATTTAGTATTTTAATGCTTCCAATGACCATATCTCAAATGGCATCGGTAAGTCCGGATGCCATTTCCTTTCCACTAGCAGCATTATTTGTGGCAATGGTTAGTCGATTTGATATTGAAAAAAATAACAGGTTTAAAATACTATTAATTATTAGCTCTGTATTTTTGGTGGTAATATCAATGACAAGGCCTCCTTATATTGCTCTATCTATGGTTTTTTTTGTTTTTTCGCTAAAGTATTGGAGTGATGAGGATAAAAGAATAAAGCTTATAGGTGCTTTTCTAATAAGTTTTATCTCTGTTGTTATTTGGTCTATTTATTTGACTTTTAACGTATCTGTTCCATTTGGCCCTGAAGGGGTGTCCTATCTGTTAAGGGTTGAACAGATTTTAAGTGCACCATTTTCATGGTTTGTTTTACTATTTAATAGCTTTATAGAGAATTATGCATTCTATGCTGTATCATTTATAGGGAAATTAGGATACTTGGACGTTAAATTGCCAATATGGTATTATTTCTTCGCCGGGGTTTCATTATTTCTGATATTTTATTCTGATGTTGGAAGGCTTTGGGGGCGTAGAAAGGGGGAGGTTTATCATAAATTACTCTTGCTATTAGTAATTATCGTAGCCATTTTTAGCATTTTTCTGGTTTTGTCTATATCATGGACGCCAATGTCCAGTTCTACAATTCAAGGTGTTCAAGGACGGTATTTTATACCTATTTCTCTATTTTTATGTTTACTATGTGAAGGCGAAAAAAACGATAAAAGTGGTTGTTTAATACAGAGGTTAGGCGTGTTTTTGTTTGGTTTTATTACTATTTTAGTTGTGCCGCTGTCTGTTTTTGAAAGGTATTATTAATTGATACCATTAATATTTTCACTAGAGGTCTTATGAAAGATATTCAGCAAGTAATCAGATATCTTATTGGTGGAGGATCTACAGCAATAATAAACTGGTCTTTAGTGTATATTTTTGTTGAGTTTTTTAGATTTCATTACTTGGCCAGTATGAATTCTGCTATTTTCATAATATATTTGTACTCATACTTTATTAACAAGTATTTTGTTTTTAATAATTATGAAAAAAAACATGTTAGACATGGTGTAGGGTTTATTGTTATGCGGTTGGTCCTGTTGTTAACTATTAATATCATTGTATATTTAGGCGTCGATGTTCTTGGTTTTAACTATTTGGTATTTATAATGGCAACAATGATTGGTGAGGCAGTTGTTAGTTTTTTAATAATGAAATTTTTCCTTTTTAGACCGAGTTTCTCTGAAAGTTAGAAGGGTGATAGAATATTATGGTTTATATTAATGGTGAATAGTTAACTTGTCATTTTTGATGTGAGCGGAGTACAGCAGTCAGGTACTATCTTATGTTTATCAAAACATCGACTAGGGCTATGGTTTGCCCCTTCACAACTTATATAGTTTGAATGTTTGCCATGTTAAATGCCTCCTTTATCCACTATAATTGAAGGAAATAACTATATGAACTATTATCAAAGCTCACCACATGTTTATTAGCATAGTTTGATTTTTAACTAGAATAAATTCAACAGGTTGTATTTTATGCGTGGTAAATATAGATGAATTATTTTTTTGGATAATACACCGTATACTCGGTCAATGGTTCAGTAGTTTGTGATGAACGGTAAGATCCCCGTGCGATACCCGATCTACATCGTGATGATGGCAATTGCTCGTTACATTACTCT
>NZ_JBFRTD010000091.1:0-473 GCF_041473955.1 Vibrio sp. 10N.222.54.E6
ACCTTAATCCTTATTTGTTAGGCAAATCATGCTCCAAAGAGAAAACTAAATGGCAAATCACCAAATCCCCACACCAAAGTGCCCGTAATTAGAAGAAATGCCTCATGTTTCAAAGTTATTTTTTCTAATTCACTTTGGAGTTTATTTTCAACTACTTTAGTGTTTTCAACCCATTCATCGACTCTAGATGAATCAAGTTCTTCACTCTCAAGCAGTGTTATTTCCTTCAAGTTAGATGTATGAAATTGAAGTAGCCTAAGCTGGTATTCACGATTATAAAATTCAGCCATGGCATATAAAATACCGACAACAACAACTAGCGCACCACTTCTTGCTAACCATAAATAGTCATCAAAAGCTTTAAAAAATGACAGCAATATGCCCGAAATGATGATAAAAAAAGTTAGCCCATAGGTAAATTTGATGTTCATAACGTTATTATTCCTTTTTTGCCTAACGCCGCAATAACACGT
>NZ_JBFRTD010000092.1:0-386 GCF_041473955.1 Vibrio sp. 10N.222.54.E6
ACTGTTTGCCGGACTCAATTATGAATCAAACTCAGTTTGATTCGAATACAAGACACTTGAATGTGTTTGTTGTGTTTACCTAATGAAAGATAAACATTGAGAACTTTTAAATTTGATTAACTTAATCACAGCCTTGGCCGTTTTGTTTTACTTTTTAAAAAGTAAAAATAATTAAGCTAATCAGTCAGCTTTCCAAATTGTTAAAGAGCTTGATTCAAACTAATGAACCATTTTTAAATATTTTCAAAGAAAAACACTTAAAGATGGTGGAGCTATGCGGGATCGAACCGCAGACCTCCTCGCTGCCAGCGAGGCGCTCTCCCAGCTGAGCTATAGCCCCATCTGGAAAAGTATTTCTACTCTTAAACTTTCTAAACCTAATCAAT
>NZ_JBFRTD010000093.1:0-466 GCF_041473955.1 Vibrio sp. 10N.222.54.E6
CCTCCTTATACGAAGATACTCACGATGAGTGTCCACACAGATTGATTAGGTTTAGAAAAGCAAAGAGATGAAGAACTCCCAAGTTCTTCGAAGTTTGTTTCTACTTTTAAAGTAGAGATGAATTGCAGTGTCCCGTTCGTCTAGAGGCCTAGGACACCGCCCTTTCACGGCGGTAACAGGGGTTCGACTCCCCTACGGGATACCATTGGGTCGTTAGCTCAGTTGGTAGAGCAGTTGACTTTTAATCAATTGGTCGCAGGTTCGAATCCTGCACGACCCACCATTCTTTCTCCGCGTAAAGGATGGCTTTTATTTTCACTTTTATTAAAAGTGAAGACAAAAGAAACTATCGTGGGCGATTAGCTCAGTTGGGAGAGCACCTGCCTTACAAGCAGGGGGTCACTGGTTCGAGCCCGGTATCGCCCACCATTCTCTAAATATTCTTGGTTATAGTCATATCCAAACC
>NZ_JBFRTD010000094.1:0-233 GCF_041473955.1 Vibrio sp. 10N.222.54.E6
ACTTTCACTGTGAAGTCGGTTTGACCCGCCGGTAAGCTCACTTGGAAGCTGCCGTCGTTCGCAACCGCCACGTCTTTCAGCTCAGTGCCGTCACCTAAGATGATGGTCACTTGGGTGCCCGTGAAGTCGACGTTCTTATCCGCTGTGCCGCTGTTCAGCGTCAGGTCAACCGTGGTCGCCGTCTTGCTTTCGTTGCTCAGCGTCACTTTGATGTCCGCGACCGCACCTTCCGC
>NZ_JBFRTD010000095.1:0-1210 GCF_041473955.1 Vibrio sp. 10N.222.54.E6
AAGTCTCGCCGGTTGCTTCGAAGCGGTAAGGTAGAAACCCTACCGCCAGAATACGCGCGGATCTTAAAAGGGTGTGAAGAATTTATTACCAACCCCAATCGTTTCCCGTCACTTAATGCATGGGGCGGTGAAGCGGTGAATAATGTGCAGTGTCGCACCTTAATTGCGAAAGTATTAGCGTGCACTCTGCCGAACACAGACCTCATTGGAGGGCGCATCGGTTTGCCCACCGAAGCGGGATTGAAAACCATCAGCTACGACCAGCTTCAAGAAGATTATGCGTTGCGCTTTGGAGAGTTTATTTCGCCGAAGTCCTTTGCTAAAGCGGTGAAGTATCTAAAGCGTGCCAGCTATTTTCACAGTGAGCGGATCAATGTGTGTGTCGACCAAGACGAAGGGACGATACGCAGTGCACCCGCGTACAAACAGTTTACACCTCGCTTCTTTAATGACTTAAAAGTCGTGCGTTACACCAACATCAGCGAATTGATCCTCGCAACACGGGAACGCCAGACAAAGAAAGGACTGAGCTTTCAGTGGCTCTCTTTCCGTAAGATCGCGTCAGGGATACAAGAGATCTTCAATGCGTCAACGTTAAACACCTATGCGCAATCAACCTCAGCCTTCTTTAGTGAGTATCAACCGGACTTGGCCCCTAATTAAAGGGATATTTTTGTCTCCGCGAAAGCGGAGGGATCAGCACGTCTGAACCTTATCCTACCCTGCTTTATCTCTCATTTTTCTTGTTTCTCCCAACAGGTTATTCAGGGTTATCTTGCGCACGCAGTCTCATTCGGAAGGGATTTCTCTATTCACGGTTTTTTATAAGAAAGGCCGTGCAAGAAAGGAAGGATAAAAAAGACCGCTATAATGGCCATCAATAAGGGGCTGCGCTTATGAACACTACGTATAAAAATAAATAATTAAATCAATAGAAAAATAAATACTTAAGGACAAGCAAAAAAAAACGGCGCGGCAACCTTCTTTTGTCATACGACAGGGACCTTCTTCGATTAAACGCTGAGTCAGGTGGCTCCCTTTCATCATCTCCTTACTTAACGTCCACCTTCATCCGGATGGTATGGCTTAGCAGGGCGAGGGTTTTTAGTGCTGTCAATATTGCAGCCTAAAAAGAGCAGTATGGCGCTGTGAGAGGCTTTCTTCTTAATTTCATTAAATGGTCACGGTTCTTATTCAGCCGCTTAAGCTT
>NZ_JBFRTD010000096.1:0-168 GCF_041473955.1 Vibrio sp. 10N.222.54.E6
GAGTAGGACATCGCCAGGCTCCAAATTTATTTTCACTTTTTTAAAAGTGAAGACAAAAGTTCGACTTTGTCTATTTAATAGACAAGTCACCATAGGGTTCTAAGTTTTCTTAGTATTTTATGTTGACTTTCAAAGTGGAAAGCGTATTATACGCGTCCTGCTTAAGTG
>NZ_JBFRTD010000096.1:1072-1209 GCF_041473955.1 Vibrio sp. 10N.222.54.E6
GCACAGTCAATTCATTACCACTCTGTTCCTATTTATTTAAGAAGAGAGGGGTAATAGCTTTAGAATTACATGTTTACTTCGGTAAATATTAGTTTTGAAGTCAGTATTCGTTGAGTCACAAAATCTTAAATTGAAGA
>NZ_JBFRTD010000097.1:0-364 GCF_041473955.1 Vibrio sp. 10N.222.54.E6
ATTATTAACTTATTAATTAATTTTTTAAATGTAATCATAATTTAGAATTAATTTCTTTTGTTTAATTTTAAATTAAGAGTTTAATAATGAAACGAGTTATATTTGACAATCATCCTTTATTATCGCAAGAAGAATTAGAAATGTTAGCTATGGTTGTAGGTGGTCGAGGAGAGGAGGGAGGGGCAAGTCGCCCGGGTCGGATTAAAAATGATCGTGATTTATATCGAGCTGGAAGCATGTGGAATTTACGGCTTCGTTAGGAATAAATTTTATAGGATAATTTTGAGGTTCTCAATTTCCAGTTAGCAATTTCTCCGTAAATCCTCGCCCGCTTTTAGGGCGAGGATAGGCTTTGTTGCGTAAT
>NZ_JBFRTD010000098.1:0-811 GCF_041473955.1 Vibrio sp. 10N.222.54.E6
ATGAAATAGTGAACAGGTAACCGCTTTTGCTGCTGACGTTGTAGCCAGTCAGAAGTGGTGCGTTGTTGGCATTGAGCAACCTTAAACATACCGTTATATGTCGCTTTAGGTTGATGCCTTGCTAAAACCCTTAGTTGATACGGTATGTTTAAGGTCACCATGAAATAGTGAACAGGTAACCGCTTTTGCTGCTGACGTTGTAGCCAGTCAGAAGTGGTGCGTTGTTGGCATTGAGGGCAGTGTCGGTCACCACAAGAAAGCGGTAATCGGTCGTCGTGATGGCAGTGGCTGCAAAACCACTGTGACCGACCTTGTTGCTCTGTTTTGCAACGGAGCATCGCACCAATGGCCCGATGCATATCGCCATTGAGCTGCGCATGATAGTGACGCTTAAGCGTAGAGTGGTGTTGGCGAAGCAGTTCAATAAAGGTACTCATGTAATGCTCCCCGTTAAGTCTAGAGCGTCAGTTAAATGGTTGATGGCCATCGCAGCATCGCGTTGTTTTAGCGCAGTCATTCGGGTGTAACGGGCTGTGGTATTAAGGCTTGCGTGACCCAGCAGCGTTTGCAGTGAACGCAGGTCAAGCCCTTGCTCAAGCAAGTGCGTTGCAAAGCAGTGTCTGAGAGAGTGGGGGCTGGCGTGTTTTTGGATGTCACACTCTTTGAGCACAAGCTTCATGGTTTTTTGAATACCGCCTCTGTCCATCGGTGCGTCGTCACCTTTTCCAAGCCCGGGAAACAGTAAGCGAGGGTGCTTGTGGCTGAGCCAGTGTGTGGGGAGTGCCTTAAGCGTTCGCAGAGGAAGCGGCAC
>NZ_JBFRTD010000099.1:0-754 GCF_041473955.1 Vibrio sp. 10N.222.54.E6
TCCTTTAAAACCCCCGACGCAACCTTAAACATACCGTTATATGTCGCTTTAGGTTGATGCCTTGCTAAAACCCTTAGTTGATACGGTAAAGTGAAGGTCACCATGAAATAGTGAACAGGCAACCGCTTTTGCTGCTGACGTTGTAGCCAGTCAGAAGTGGTGCGTTGTTGGCATTGAGGGCAGTGTCGATGACCACAAGAAAGCGGTAATCGATCGCCTTGATGGCAGTGGCTGCAGAACCACTGTGAGCGACCTTGTTGCTCTGTTTTACAACGCAGCATCGCACCAATGGCCCGATGCATATCGCCATTCATCTGCGCATAATAGTGACGCTTAATCGCAGAATGATGTTGGCGAAGCAGTTCAATAAAGGTACTCATGTAATGCTCCCCGTTAAGTCTAGAGCATCAGTTAAATGGTTGATGGCCATTGCCGCATCACGTTGCTTTATCTGAGTCATTCGGGTGTAACGGGCCGTGGTATTAAGGCTTGCGTGACCCAGCAGCGTTTGCAGTGAACGCAGGTCAAGCCCTTGCTCAAGCAAGTGCGTTGCAAAGCAGTGTCTGAGAGAGTGGGGACTCGCGTGTTTTTGGATGTCACACTCTTTGAGCACAAGCTTCATGGTTTTTTGAATGCCGCCTCTGTCCATCGGTGCGTCGTCACCTTTTCCAAGCCCGGGAAACAGCAAGCGAGGGTGCTTGTGGCTGAGCCAGTGTGTGCGGAGTGCCTTAAGTGTTCGCAGAGGAAGCGGCAC
>NZ_JBFRTD010000100.1:0-216 GCF_041473955.1 Vibrio sp. 10N.222.54.E6
TAATGCCGATCGTTTAAGAAGACTTGAACGATCTTGCAGTTAGCAGATAATCCCCATCAACAACGTTGATGGGGATTTTTTTATGCTTGAACAAGAATTAGCAATGGCACATGAGACCATTGAAGATGCCGATAATTATGAATCTGTTGTCGACGCCATTCAGATTGAGTGGATAGAACAAGCTCTTCTTGAAACTAATAAAGCGAGCATAAGACG
>NZ_JBFRTD010000101.1:0-837 GCF_041473955.1 Vibrio sp. 10N.222.54.E6
ACTATATTTGCGACAGAACCGAAGAAAGTGAGTGATTTTTGCGATCTCGTAGCTATTAGAGAAAGGAAGTGTGCAAAAACCACTCAAAAGTTGGCTATAACATATTGTGCATTAAACACAAAAACGACTCCTTATTGAGAGCCGTTTTTATTGGGATTCTACTTTTACTATTTGGTGTTCTTTATATTTTTCTCATTAACAATTAAGCTTGTGTTTTAAATGGGATAATTGGTGTTTCTATTTCCATGCTTTCAGCTTCCCAAGTATCTAATTTAGCTTGCATCATAATCCAAATACCAACGCCAGTTCCGGTCGTTTCTGCTAGGCGTCTAGCCATTGCATGTGAGCATTTGGCTTTACCGTTAACAAATTCACTTAGTGCTTTTCTTGTTACACCTAAGTTCACTGCTGCTTCGGTAATTGATATTCCTCTTTCATCCAAAATAGTGTGTTTAAAAAACTTACCTGGATGTGATGGTTTTCTCGTCATTCTCATTTCTACTCTCCTAAAGCCTACCTTGTATGTAACGAGATAGACTAAGGTCACATATATCGTGACCCGTAACCTAATCTTTTATTAGGCAGCTATCGGGCTTTTATTTTTTTCCCGTGATAATCGATATAATCAAGAAATTCAGCGCCTTCATCTTGTATTTGAAAAGTTATTCGCCAATTTCCATTAACTTTTATACTGTAAACCCCTTTACCAGAACCTTTCTTTTCAGAAAATTTATCTCTATAAATTGCTTTCAGATCTTTAGGGTGGTGTGAAGCATCGACAGCATCCAGTATAAACGCAATGCTATCGATGTGATTTGGTTCTGTCGCAAACTTTGA
>NZ_JBFRTD010000102.1:0-224 GCF_041473955.1 Vibrio sp. 10N.222.54.E6
ATTCCCGCTGCACGCTCCAACTCATTTTGTGTGCTGATATAGCTCAGTCGGTAGAGCGCACCCTTGGTAAGGGTGAGGTCCCCAGTTCGACTCTGGGTATTAGCACCAGTCAAAAGCTTCTTCTCCTTTAATAAAGAAAACCATTTTTTTTGGTTGCGTGGTCTTATTTTAAGCCACCTAATCCGTACCTAGAGGGACACCCCATGTCTAAAGAAAAATTTGAA
>NZ_JBFRTD010000103.1:0-656 GCF_041473955.1 Vibrio sp. 10N.222.54.E6
TAGTCCCATTTATCCCCTGCAGGCAAATCCCCCATGAGGTGGCTTAACGACTGAATTAAATCGTCGTTAGCGCCCCCAAGGACACTGATTTTAAAGCCAAAACCGCGAGAGTGGGTATTGTCGAACACCCGCTCAATGGGATCGTAGTCTCGATACGGCAGTTCATGGTGAAGGTGGTTCTGGGCTTGCTTGGCCTCTTGAAATAAGGCGGATAAGCCACTGCGTGAGGTGGAAAACATGGGGGGACCCCTTTTTCTATTTTTTACCAAAACAAAGACAATGGCCAACTGACACTTTGCATTGCTTCATCACTGAGTTGAAGGCGGTGAGCAAGCTCACGATGCCCTTTTTTTTGTAAGCATTCGTATAGGCTGAGTTTGAGTGGAGAAAGGCGCGTCTCTGAAGCGATCTCTTTTTCGATTTTAATGTTAGGGTGCACGGCACAATCTTGGACCGCTTGATGGAGCGCCCCCTTATCTAGAGAGGGCTGAGACTCGATGTAGCGCGCCACAACGTGATCTCTGGCGTCATCGTGCGAGGTGATAAACTGCGCCACTTGTGCCAAGGCGCTGCTCAGTAATGCGCCCCATAATATCGCGCCCGTGATAACAATGATTTTTAAGGTTCGTTTCATTATTTTTTCCTAATCAATCTTT
>NZ_JBFRTD010000104.1:0-261 GCF_041473955.1 Vibrio sp. 10N.222.54.E6
TTCGTTGATGCTCTTGCTGTCTTCGATGCTCACCGATGGGCGATCGTCTGGGTTTGGAGTGCCTGGGTCGACCGGACCGGTGCCGTCATCGGTGATGGTTAAGTCACTGGTGTCCGTGCCGTTAACGCCCGTCACGCCCGTCACTTTCAGGCTCAGTTTCTCGTCGCCTTCGTACGTCGCGTCGTCTTTGGTCGCCACTTCGACAGTCAGTTGGGTTTCACCCGCTTTCACCGTGTAAGATCCATCGGCGTTCGCCGTCAC
>NZ_JBFRTD010000104.1:1120-1344 GCF_041473955.1 Vibrio sp. 10N.222.54.E6
TCGTCTGGGTTTGGAGTGCCAGGGTCGACCGGGCCGGTGCCGTCATCGGTGATGGTTAAGTCACTGGTGTCCGTGCCGTTAACGCCCGTCACGCCCGTCACTTTCAAGCTCAGTTTCTCGTCGCCTTCGTACGTCGCGTCGTCTTTGGTCGCCACTTCGACCGTCAGTTGGGTTTCACCCGCTTTCACCGTGTAAGAGCCATCGGCGTTCGCCGTCACAACCTG
>NZ_JBFRTD010000105.1:0-639 GCF_041473955.1 Vibrio sp. 10N.222.54.E6
AATTGAAATCGCTCGCCAAGGCGAGTGATTTTAGGGGCGGTCTTATGGCAGTACGGGCAGGTGCTTTCAAAAAAGAACACCAGGGCATATTGGTTTTGCATGGCAGCGTGTGCGCTGGCGGCATGAATCAAAAAAGCAAGCACAAGGGTACGAAGAAATGGCATAGCGCCTCCTGACGTTTTAGGGGAAAAGAAGAAATAAAAGAAACGGAACATCATTTAAGAGAGCGATATGGATGAAGTTGCTTTAAAAATCCGATTGCTCAAAGTGGGTGGCGACGTTGTAAAAGCGGCCAACTAAATCATTTTGACTGATCCAGCCGTACGCCAGTGGCTTCATCTCTCCAGTGCTTGGGTGCACTAAAATTAATGCCGGTGTAAAAGGCACCGCTATTTTGCCTTGGTTGTGGCGGTTTTCTTTGAGGTGAGTGATGAAGGTTTCATCATTACTGATGCCCAATAATTCAAAATGGTATTGGTCAGCAAACGCTTGAATGGACAGGGCGAGTTGCTGGCTGAGCGTATCTTTTCCTTCATAAACAAAGAAAAAGCCCCATCCGTCTTGTTTCATCTTTTCAACCGCGTCGGTTTTCTTCTTATCCTCCAGTGCTAAATACACTTGTCTTGCCGCTTGCTCTGT
>NZ_JBFRTD010000106.1:0-601 GCF_041473955.1 Vibrio sp. 10N.222.54.E6
ACAGAGCAAGCGGCAAGACAGGTGTATTTAGCACTGGAGGATAAGAAGAAGACCGACGCGGTTGAAAAGATGAAACAAGACGGATGGGGCTTTTTCTTTGTTTATGAAGGAAAAGATGCGCTAAGCCAGCAACTCGCCCCGTCCATTCAAGCGTTTGCTGACCAATACCATTTTGAGCTCCTTGGGATCAGTAATGATGAAACCTTCATCACTCACCTCAAAGAAAACCGCCACAACCAGGGAAAAGTCACGGTGCCTTTTACGCCCGCCTTGATTTTGGTGCATCCAAGCACTGGAGAGATGAAGCCACTGGCGTACGGCTGGATAAGCCAAAATGATTTAATTGGGCGCTTTTACAACGTCGCCACCCACTTTGAGCAATCGGATTTTTAAAGCCACTCAATCCATGTAAAACCACCCAAACGTAAGGAGGCGCTATGCCATTTCTTCGTACCCTTGTGCTTGCTTTTTTGATTCATGCCGCCAGCGCACACGCTGCCATGCAAAACCAATATGCCCTAGTGTTCTTTTTTGAAAGCACCTGCCCGTACTGCCATAAGACCGCCCCTAAAATCACTCGTCTTGGCGAGCGATTTCAATT
>NZ_JBFRTD010000107.1:0-296 GCF_041473955.1 Vibrio sp. 10N.222.54.E6
AAGAAGGGTTAATTCTTGATAACTGTTTGCCGGACTCAATTGTGAATCAAACTAACGTTTGATTCGAATACAAGACACTTGAATGTGTTTGTTGTGTTTATCTAATGAAAGATAAACATTGAGAACTTTTAAATTTGATTGAATTACTCGTAAGTAAATCAATCAGTCAGCTTTCCAAATTGTTAAAGAGCATGAGACTTTAAGAACCAGTGTTCTAAAATTCACATTTTCTAAAGACTCTCAGGGTCAAACACACCAACCAACGACAAAAGAAGTGGTTTGGATATGACTATAAC
>NZ_JBFRTD010000108.1:0-209 GCF_041473955.1 Vibrio sp. 10N.222.54.E6
GTCGGCACACTAAATTCTTTGCTTTAGAGAGTAAACTCTCTAATTTAAAACCTCATATAAAATGAAGTTCTTGAAAGTGGCTCCCCTTGCAAGACTTGAACTTGCGACATACGGATTAACAGTCCGCCGTTCTACCAACTGAACTAAAGGGGAATTACTTGTCTCAACATTAGGTCTCTAAAGACCATTATTTGTTAAGTACCAAATAA
>NZ_JBFRTD010000109.1:0-312 GCF_041473955.1 Vibrio sp. 10N.222.54.E6
ATCCTGCACGACCCACCATTTCCTCCCAAGGAAATAAAAATATGGGGCTATAGCTCAGCTGGGAGAGCGCCTGCCTTGCACGCAGGAGGTCTGCGGTTCGATCCCGCATAGCTCCACCATTCTTTCTCCATGAAGGAATTAAAACTATCATGGGCGATTAGCTCAGTTGGGAGAGCACCTGCCTTACAAGCAGGGGGTCACTGGTTCGAGCCCGGTATCGCCCACCATCTTTAAGCATTCTCGTAAGAGAGTGTTTAAAAATGGTTTTAATAGTTTAACGCTTTAAAACTCTTGCTCTTTAACAATTTGGAA
>NZ_JBFRTD010000110.1:0-718 GCF_041473955.1 Vibrio sp. 10N.222.54.E6
ACGACCTAGGCAAACTCACCGTTGCGAATCTTCACGCTGATCATGGTTCTATTCTAGATAATCAAGACGGCACCTACACTTTTACTCCAACCAAAGACTATAACGGCCAAGTTCATTTTAGCTATGATGTGACAGATGCGCATGGCGGAACGACTCATACAGGGGCGTCTACCACACTCACCGCTACCCCAGACGGCGCCATCATTTCAGAAGTAACAACTGACCACGTCACTGAAGATGGTTCACACAGCAGCCACAATGCAGGGGTTACAACTGAGCTCGCGAATGGAAGACTACAAGTTGTGGATCCAGATAGCGGGGAGAATAAATTCCAATACAGCCAGTTTGGTGAATCAGCAGTTCACGATCCGTTTGGTGGCATGTTACGTATTGATAGCTTGGGCAATTGGGGGTACAGCGTTAATAATGCCAATTTGCAACACCTTGCTCAAGGGCAAACTGAAACCGTTATCTACCGTGTTCATAGTTATGATGGAACGGCATACGAGTTGCACATAGACGTTGTAGGCACCAATGATGCGCCAACCGTTACCCAAGTTGCGCTAAGTAACGGCACTGAAGACACGCATTATCAAATGCAAGCGAGTCAGTTTGGATTTACGGATGTTGATAGTGGCGATACGCTACATTCAGTTGCAATCACAGATCTACCACCAGCAACACAAGGTAAATTTGTGCTTGATGGACACGATGTTAC
>NZ_JBFRTD010000111.1:0-228 GCF_041473955.1 Vibrio sp. 10N.222.54.E6
TTCCAAATTGTTAAAGAGCTTGATTCAAACTAATGAACCATTTTTAAATACTCTAATAGAAGAGAATACTTAAAGATGGTATCCCGTAGGGGAGTCGAACCCCTGTTACCGCCGTGAAAGGGCGGTGTCCTAGGCCTCTAGACGAACGGGACACTAGTATCTCTTAACTTTTCTAAACCTAATCAATCTGTGTGGACACTCATCGTAAGTATCTTCGTATAAGGAGGT
>NZ_JBFRTD010000112.1:0-397 GCF_041473955.1 Vibrio sp. 10N.222.54.E6
CTTTTCTCTCGATTTACCGTGAGCTTCAGCTTTTGCTCCAAGAACTCCGTTATCGACTCTTTAACTCGATAAGCGGCTTCTTCACTATGAACGTAGATTTGGCAGTCGTCTGCATATCGACAGAACTTATGCCCTCTGCGCTCTAACTCTTTATCCAGTTCATCTAATACGATATTGGATAGCAACGGGGATAATGGTCCACCCTGTGGTGTCCCTCTTTGTCTCTGTTCAACCATCCCGTTTCGCATTATGCCTGCCTGTAGATATGACCTGATGAGCTTCAACACTCGTTTATCACTGATGTCCTGTGACAGTCTGTACATCAGTCTATCGTGATTCACTGTGTCGAAGTATTTCGCTAGGTCGATATCTACAACATAACCTCGACCTTCTCGGA